>JANNZE010000534.1:0-9807 GCA_031410455.1 Chitinophagaceae bacterium
AAGATCGGTGACGTACAATCTTTGAAAGAGAAATTTGCTTCTACACAGCATCTTACATCCAATGAACAGCAATCTGTGAATACTGCTTCTGATGAAATCATTCAGGCACTGGCAGATGCCAATACTGCTTATGAAAATAAATTCGGTTTTATATTCATCATTTGTGCAACCGGTAAGACCGCAGAAGAAATGCTGCGTTTGCTGAATGACCGTTTGCGTAATACGTATTTCGAAGAACTGAACATCGCCATGGGCGAACAACATAAGATCACCCTTCTTCGTATTCAGAAATTATTCAGCGAAGATGTGTTACAGTTAAAGCTGGGACACATCACTACGCACGTACTGGATACTTCAATAGGTAAACCGGGCATAGACATCACCATTCAATTGAAACGTCCGTATGAAAGTGGCTGGCAGGTGATCGCACAGGGCGTTACCAACGCCGATGGCAGGATTCCGGATCTTTTGCCACCGGGAAGAACCATCGCACCCGGAAATTATAAAATGGTATTTGATACGGCCTCTTATTTTACAGCACAACAGATCAAAGGATTTTATCCTGAAGTAGAAATTCAATTCACGGTTTTCGATACGGGTCATTACCATGTTCCATTATTAATCAATCCATTCGGATATTCAACATACAGAGGAAGTTAAAAATATATATTATGAGTTCAAGTATTCCGTCAAAAAAAAGAAAACAGCTTTTTGATAAACTGAAAAAAGCCAATACTTCATTCCAAAAAACATATCCCGGCGATAAGCCGGACAGGCAGGCAGTGCACACCGTTTACGGAGGCGCTAACCTTTTTAAAAGCGATTCTGCCAAAGTTTTAGGAAACCGTGCACTGGAATCTTTTCAGACATATGCTCCTGATGTAATTACATTCGGAAAAATATTCGGCCTGGAAGGAATAGAAAAAATTAATGATGCTTCTGCATTGCAGCAGTACGAAAATTTATCACACGATCAACGGAAGCAACATCCGCTGCATCTGTCGTATGAGGTTTTCAGAAAAGTAAAACGCAAACTGGAAACGGAAGCCATAGAAGATTTCAGAATAGATTTTGAAGATGGTTATGGTAACAGAAGCAATGAAGAAGAAGATGATACTGCAAAATCCGCTGCAAAGGAAGTAGCTGCCGGTTTATCAGCAGGAACACTTCCTCCGTTCATTGGCATTCGTATAAAACCATTTACGGAAGAAATGAAAGAGCGTGGTTTAAGAACGCTGGATATTTTTGTAACAACCCTGGTGAAGGAATCGAAGGGAAAATTACCGGAGAATTTTGTGGTGATGCTTCCTAAAGTTACTATACCGGAGCAGGTAAGTACACTTGTTGATTTTTTTGAGATCCTCGAAGATGAACTGGATCTTTCTGAAGGAACATTGAAAATGGAAATGATGGTTGAAACAACACAGGCCATCATGGACATAGATGGAACCAATCCATTATACCGCTTTGTAAAAGCAAGTAAAGGAAGATGCGCAGCGATGCATTTCGGTACATATGATTATACGGCCTCCTGCAGCATTACCGCACGTTACCAGGAAATGGATCATCCGGTTTGCGACTTTGCTCATCACATGACAAAAGTGGCTTTGGCGCATACAGGAATCTGGTTGAGTGACGGTGCCACCAACACCATGCCTATCGGTCCGAACAGAGGAGAAAATATGACCGAAGCGCAAATGCAGGAAAACAGGGATGTAGTGCATCGTGCGTGGAAAAAAGGATACAATCATATCCGTCATTCATTGTGGAATGGATTTTACCAGGGATGGGATCTGAATCCTGCACAATTACCTATGCGATATACGGCTGTATTTGCATTTTTCCTGGAAAGCTATTCGGATGCAGTAGAACGTTTAAAAACTTTTGTAGAAAAAGCAGCCCGTGCCACATTAATCGGAGATGTTTTTGATGATGCAGCAACAGGCCAGGGATTATTGAACTATTTCCTGCGTGCATTAAACAGTGGCGCCATTACAGAAGAAGAAGTTTTGGTAACAGGACTTACTTTGGATGAAATACGCGGAAGATCATTTAAAAAAATATTAGAGAACAGAGCGAAATAATGGATACGTGGCAATTTATACTGGAAAAATTTGTAAAGGAGAATAATATTATTCTCCTTTATGTTTTGGAGAGCAACGGAAGTTCGCCCGGACGCCAGGGTTTTAAAATGGCCGTGAGTTCTGATGGAGATATGCACGGAACAATTGGTGGCGGCATCATGGAACATAAATTCGTGGAATTGTCACGCTCCTTAATGAATGGCGATACCATCGAAAATGAAGGATTGTATCACCAGGTACATGATATGGTAAGTAAGAACAGGAGCGGAATGATCTGCTCCGGTGAACAAACATTATTTGTTTACCGCATACAATCTTCAGATATCAATGATATTCAGCAATTGATTTCCTCTTTACAAAAAGGAGAGAATGGATTGTTGCATTTATCGGTTGAAGGAATACGGTTCATGAATGTGATACCGGAATTTGATCATCGCTTTGTACAGCAGGAATCTGAATTCTTTTATGAAGAAAAGACCGGCTATAAAAACTGGTTGCATGTAATTGGCGGAGGCCACTGCTCTCTGGCATTGTGCAGGATTATGCGCAGAATGGATTTTCATATTTCGGTATATGATGAAAGGGAAGGGTTGAATACGGTATCCGCAAATATGTATGCACACAACATTCATATACTTCCTTCTTATGCTGATCTTTCAGATAAAATTCAGGACGGTAAAAATGTGTATGTGGCTATTATGACCTTCGGCTACAGAACCGACGATACGGCCGTAAGAGCTTTACTGAACAGGCAATTCAAATACATTGGATTGCTGGGTAGTAAAAACAAGATCAGAAAAATGTTTGAGCAATACGAATCGGAAAATATAGATGCAGCATGGATGAACAGCATTCATTCGCCGATTGGTATAGATATTAAAAGTGAAACGGTGGAAGAGATCGCCATCAGTATTGCTGCAGAAATCATCCGCATCAAAAATAAAGGTCAGTAAGCTGTTTTATCTTCCTTGTTTTTCCATTCTTGAAAGATCTTCAGCGCATCTTCGCGGCCTAAACATTTGATAGGAATTTTTCGCATATCCACATCTGCTTTCATTTCATCATAGATCATGGAATCATCAAAGCCGATGTCTGCAGCATCCTGCCTGTTGTTGGCAAAATAAATCAACTTCGGACGTGCCCAGTAAATAGCGCCGAGACACATCGGACATGGTTCGCAACTGGTATAAATTTCACAATCTTCCAGTTGAAAACTTTGCAGGTTTTTACATGCATCTCTAATGGCCACCACTTCTGCATGTGCTGTAGGATCATTGGTGGAGGTTACTTTATTATTTCCACGGCCTACTATTTCATCACCTTTTACAATCACACAACCAAATGGGCCGCCATCATTATTTCTGATACCATTCTCAGATAAGGCAATCGCCTCCTGCATAAACTTTTCTTCTCTAGTCATAAGCCATAAATAAGCAGGTAAATATAAGATAAAGCTGCTAAAATTGCTATGTAGAGGAGGATTTATAAACCGCAATAATAATCGTAACCGCGTTCGTACCAGTAATCACGCGGACGGTCATTACTGAAGAAAATGGTGCCGATTCTTTTCAGGTGTTTTACTCCGTATTTTACAGGTATGATAAGTCTTAAAGGCGCACCCTGTTTTACAGGCAAAGGTTTGTTATTCAGTTCATAACATAGTAATGTCTGCGGATGTAACATGCTTTTATTATCCAGGCCTACGTAATACCTGCTGTCGGGTGTTTCCATACCTGTGAATTGTAAATCAGCTTCTTCTTCGAGGTGATAAGCTTTTATGAAATCAACAAAACGTACTCCTCCCCAGTGCGATACCTGGTTCCATCCTTCAATACATTTAAAATCGAAAGTGATCTCGGTTTTTGGCAAACGCCTGATATCATTCATGGAAATAAAAATAGTATCACCATTTTTTCTGATCACCTGCAATGTATAGTCTGAGGTGTCAGGCTGGTCATTCAGTCCGTAATTACCATTCACCCGGGCAAACGGAACTGCCTCTTTCGGATCATATTCTTTACTCAGTTTTTGTGTACTGAATAATCCCGAAAAAAGTAATTCATTCACATGTAGTCCTTTTCTTAATGGAGCTAATTCGCCTTCTATCTTAGGTTGTTGATGCAGCCATTGCCAGCCTGCTATACAACCGATGATAAAAAGAAAGAAGAATGAAAAAGATATGATCGTTTTTCTTTTGATCTGAGATGCTGTATATAATTTTTCTTCTGTCATTCTCTGATTGAATTTTGTTTCTTTGTTTCAAAACCTGTGATCATACTGCTGAAATTTTTCCATCCCGCAAAAATCACCTGTACAATGTGTACTACAAAAAACAAAACAAATAAAATCGTGATCACAAAATGTTCTATCCTGGCAGCTGCATATCCGCCGAGTAAATTGCACAGCCAGTTCAATTGTGCAGGCTTGTAAATGGCCAGTCCTGTAAGCAGCATAAAAAACCCCAAAATGATCACGCCTGTATAAGCCATACGCTGAGCGGCGTTGTATTTTTTCTGGGGAGGTAAGCCTTTCTTTATCCTCAGGTCATGTAGGATTACTAAAAAAGATTCTTTCAGGGATCTCTTATTGGGAAAGATATATTTCCATTCGCCGGAAATAATCAGATATAAAACATATAAAAATCCATTGACCGCAAAGAACCACATGAATACAAAATGTAAATTCATTCCTTCGGCAAGGCGGAACGGAATATTAAAAGCTTTGTAAAAATTGCCGGGGAAAAATTTAAGAACAGTTTTATCGCCCCAGCCTAATTTGTATACATCATTAGCCCAGTAAATAAGCAGGCCGCTCCACATCATAATCAGCAATAGCGGGAAATTAACCCAGTGAAACCAGCGTGTTGCCAAAGAATGTTTTTGAACGATCCTTCTGAGCATGAATTATTGCTTTTTAAATTTCAGCGATGCAGAGTTCATACAATAGCGAAGGCCCGTAGGTTTGGGTCCGTCATCAAATACATGTCCTAAATGTGCACCACATCGGCTACAATTTACTTCTGTTCTTTCCATTCCGTAAGATTTATCGGTAATTTCTTCCACATTTTTTTTATTCAGCGGCTGAAAGAAACTCGGCCAGCCTGTTCCGCTTTCAAATTTTGCGGAAGAGCTGAAAAGCGGCAGATCGCAGCAGATGCAAAAGTAATTGCCTTTTTCATGGTTATTCCATGTATTGCCGGTAAAAGCCTGTTCAGTCCCTTTTTTCCGGGTCACGTTAAATTGAAGTGCTGTTAATTGCTTTCGCCATTCTGCATCCGGTTTAGTGATTTCGTATTTTTTTACTTTTTCCGGATGTTGAGCCTGGCAACTCATGAACATAATGCTTAGAAAGAAGAAGAACAGATATTTCATACATTAATTTACTGTAAATACGTATGACAGCCAATAAAAGTTTGGAAGATTGAACAATTAACACGTTGTGTTGTTTTATCTGACTGTAACTTTATTAAAATAATTATATGGGAGTGTGGGATCAAATTGCACAGTATTTATATCTCAAAAAAAGAGATCCGGAGGCAAAAGATACACAATGGATGAAATACATGCATGGAATCAACAGGATTTCTATTTTCCTTTTTATCTTCGCCATGATCATTCTTGCCATTAAACTTATACTAAAGTAAGAGACCTATAATTCTCTTATCATCCTGGCAGGATTGCCTGCGTAGATTCCCTTCACCAGGATATCTTTTGTAACAACCGCACCGGCTCCTATCACTACACCATCAGCGATGTTCACCGGTAGAATAGTGGCGTTGGATCCGATAGAAACTCCATTTCCTATAATTGTACAACTCCATTTTGAGCGGTCACCATTTGCTGGCCTGCCTTCTTTAAAATCGTCATTTACGAACATCACTCCATGGCCAATGAAACAATCTTCGCCTATGGTAACTAGTTCACAAATGAAACTGTGTGATTGTATCCTGCAGTTTTTTCCAATCTTAACGTCTTTTTGAATTTCCACAAAGGGGCCAATAAAACATTGATCACCGATATAACAATTGTATAAATTTACCGGGTGCACTACCGTGATATCTTTTCCAAACTGAACATCATGTATACCGGATTGTATGGAACGGAATGTTGTCATAATTTTTTTACGGATTGATAAATTTTTTCAATGATCTCAACGGTTTTCATAGCTTCTGAAGCACTGGTGGCAGCACTATCGCCATTTTTAATTACGGCTTCCACGTTTTGATAGATCTTATCATGATTGCTCATGGAACCTGTATAACTTCCATACTGGTTAGCCGGTTTTCCGCCGGGTAATGCCGGGATCGTATAATTTTTTATTTGCTGGTATTCCAGTTCATTCAGGTATTCTCCCCCGATCTTCACTGTTCCGTTCTCTCCGAATAACGTGATAGAACCTTCCATGTTTTTATAAAAGCTGTTAACGGTATAATTCAATGTTGCAGTAGTACCGTTTACAAATTCCATAGCTATACATCCGCTATCTTCAAAGTCCATTACATCTGAATGATGATAATTTTTTATGAAACCAGTAACTTCTTTCACATCTCCTAAAAACCAATACAACAGGTCTATAAAATGACTGAACTGGGTGAACAGTGTTCCGCCGTCCATATCATTTGAACCATGCCAGGAATTTTTATAATAATCATCCTTCCTGTTCCAGAAACAGTTTACCTGTACGCTGAATATTTTTCCAAGTATATTTTCACTGATCAGTTTTTTCACTGCTATCACAGGTGGATTGAAACGGTTTTGTTTTACAGCAAATAAATGCCTGTTGTTTTTCAAAGATGCCTCTATCATTTTTTTGCAATCACCCGGTTTAATCGCCAATGGCTTTTCGCATACAACATGATAGCCGGCTTCAAGGCATTGGATGGTTTGTACTGCATGTAAACCATTGGGTGTACAAATTGCAGCTACTTCAACGTCAGGAGATGCCGAAATAAGTTTTTCTATACTATAAAAGGCGCTGCAACCATATTGTTTTGCAAGAGCATCTGCTTTTTCAGGGATGATGTCGCACACGGCTGACAATTTGCCGTTGGCCGTTATATGTTCTGCATGCCGCTGTGCAATTCTGCCACATCCTATAATTGCATATCTGGTCATTTTCGTGCAGTTTCGGTTACAATTTGTGCCGCATTTTCAGAGGCATTACCATGGAGTCGTAACAATTTTCTTAAGTCAGCATAATTCTCTTTCAACTCTTTTATTTTTTGCTCATCGTACAGAATTTTGTTCAGTTCTGTTATGATGTTTTTAACGGTCAGTTCATTTTGTATCAGCTCTTTCACCACTTCTTTGTTCATGATGAGGTTCACCAGGCCTATGAATTTAATATCAATCAGCCTTTTGGCGATATGGTAAGAAACAGCACTGCCTTTATAACAGATTACTTCCGGCACTCCGAATAATGCAGTTTCCAGTGTTGCTGTACCACTGGTTACCAGGGCAGCTGAAGCAACCGATAACAAGGCATAGGTTTTATTCTCTACCACAACCACATTTTTGAATTCCTGTGTTAGTCCTGCATAAAATGCGTCATCCACCGAAGGGGCTTTTGCCAACACAAAATGATGTTTGGGAAAATGCTTACTGGCTTCCAGCATCAATGGCAGTTTTTTCAGAATCTCCTGTTTGCGGCTGCCCGGCAACAAAGCAATGATACCTTCTGAAACACCTGCATTATAAGAAGGTATCAGGCTGCCTGTATCAATTGTATTATGCTTTTTGAAATCATCTACCACCTGCGATAAAGGATGTCCTACATAATCCACTTCGTAATTCCATTTTGCATAAAACGCTTTCTCAAAAGGGAGGATCACGATCATCCTGTCCACACATTCTTTTATTGTTTTAATACGGTTTTCCTTCCAGGCCCAAACCTGAGGAGAAATATAAAAAACTACTTTTAAGTTTTGTTCTTTTGCCCATTTGGCAATTCTTAAATTAAAACCCGGATAATCGATCAGCACTAAAACATCAGGGCGATTGGCCTGTATATCTTCTTTACATTTACGTATGTTGGAAATAATGGTTTTGAGATTGGCGACCACTTCTATGAAACCCATGAATGCCAGTTCCCGGTAATGTTTAATGATCTTTCCTCCGGCATTTTCCATCAGGTCGCCGCCCCAGCAGCGGAATGATGCCGCCGGATCCAATTTTTTAATTTCTTTAATAAGATTGCTGCCGTGAAGATCACCACTGGCTTCACCAGCAATCAGATAATAATTCATGTTATAAAATTGCAGCAATTTAATTTAACTAAGTCAATTGTAAGTTGTTAATAAGAAATCAACAATTGCTGCACATACTATAAAGTTTTCAATAGTTTGAGTATCTTGTTTAGGTTATCCTTTTGATGAATATTAAAAGTATGGTTACAAACAGGCGTTATTACAATTTTACTCTCTTGCTGATTTTGTCTGTTTTAATGGTTCGCTGCAACGAAACTTCTCCTGAAAATAAAAAAAATAAGATCGTTCCTGTTGCTGTTTCCAGGGAAGAACCGATGAATGAGATCATCCGTAAACTGATCAATAATGCCGCTGCAGATTCCATCCTTACCGATTCCAGTTTATTGTTCCAGATAGCGATCGATGAATTTTATACCATGAACGATCACCAGCTTTGCTGGAACAATGGTAAAAAATGGAACAGATTATCTGATTCCCTTTTGCATTTTATCAAAAATTCAAGAGAAGAAGGACTGTATCCATCCGATTATCATTTTACGCTTTTGAAAAATCTAAAAGCCAGCGCTTCGGATTCCATAACTGCCGCCAACAAGATCTACTGGGCAAAAGCAGATCTTCTTTTTACCAATGCAGCATTCCATATTTTTTCTGATCTGCGGCAGGGGAGATTACAACCTGATTCCCTTTCCTGGAGAAGCAATGCCAAACGAAGCAAAACATTTTTTGTGCCGCTGTTGAAAAAGGTGTTTGATTCTGCGCAACTCACCACTATTTTCCGTTCTGTAGAACCGGTTCATATTGCCTATTATGAATTGAAAAAAGGTATACCTGCATTTTTATCAGGTATGGATACCAATCAATATACTTTTATAAAATATCCATTCAAATCGCTTAACGTACCTGACTCCTTAAAATTTTTAAAATCATTGCAGAAAAGACTGGCGGAATCCAACATGCTGAAGCTTTCTGTTCTATTACCTGATTCTGCGGCTTTGGCAGATGCCATCAAAAAATACCAGGCTTCCAGAAAATTGGTGGTGGATGGAAAATATGGCCCTTCACTCGTGAACAGCCTCAATTCAAATGACATCGAGAAATTCAAAAGGATCGCTATCACGCTCGACAGGTATAAACAATTACCGGACAGCATGCCCGAGAAATTTCTTTTCGTAAATATTCCGGAATACAAACTCCGGATCTGGGAAAAAGATTCACTGGTACTGGAATCCAAAATCATTTGCGGAAAGCCAACCACACCAACGCCTTTACTGTATGGTGAAATTTCTGATATAGTTATTTATCCAACCTGGACGGTTCCTAACAGCATCATCACAAAAGAGATGCTGCCGGGCCTTAAAAAGAACTCATCATACCTTACCAAAAAAGGATTGAAGCTCCTGAATGAAAAAGGCGATGTAGTAGATGCGTCATCTATCAGCTGGAAAAAATATTCTAAAGGCATTCCTTATAAAATTCAACAACACAGTGGCGATAACAATGCTTTGGGTGTTATCAAAT
>JANNZE010000535.1:0-2383 GCA_031410455.1 Chitinophagaceae bacterium
ACACCTGTTAAAACAACATTTTCCTCCTGGCAGATGATATGGCTGATTTGTTCAAACAACGCACCCGCAGTATTGAAATCTGTAGTGCGTACGCTGGATTGAAATAATATTTCACCCTGCTCATTTACCAGTCCGAACTTAGTGTTCGTTCCACCTATATCTATTCCTAAAACAGTATTTTTATTCATGATCTGGAAATATCAGGATCTGTAAATCCGGCTTCAGGAGTTGCGATCAGCGGATCGATATCATCGACAGCATTATCATAATCAATTCCCTGCCTGCTCAATATTTTTTTAGCCGATATAGAAAAAAAGACAAGGTATCCAAAACAAACTACTGGTATCCAGTACGAGTTGTGAATGCCGATTACATCCGCCAATTTTCCCTGTAAAGGCGGGATAATTCCACCACCTAAAATCATCATGATCAAAAATGCAGAACCTTGTGTGGTATGTTTTCCTAATCCGGCTATAGACAAATTGAATATACATGGCCACATGATGGAACAGCATAAACCACCGCTCAGGAAACAATACACAGCCGTTGTTCCGGTAGTTTGTGTTCCAATGATCATAGCTAAAATTCCTAAGGTTGCAAATACAGTTAATGTTCTTGCTGGTTTATCTTTACTGATAAAAAATGCAGCAATCTGGATACAAACACAGATCACATAATAATATAATGGCTGCATATTATATTTAGAAATGGTGTTCACCGCAATAATGATGGCAAATGCTATCAGCGGAACAATGATCTGCAAAATTATTTTGGTTTGTTTACTGAAATTAAATGCTGATATCGCACCGGTCCACCGGCCGATCATCAGGCTTCCCCAGTACATTGCAACGTAGGGTGTTGCCTGTGATGCCTGCAAATTTCCAAATGCAGGTTGTTTTAAAAGTTCCGTAAGATTACTTCCGATCGCTACTTCCACACCTACGTACACAAATATGGCGAGCATACCTAAAACCAGCTGCGGATATTTCATAGCGCCCCATCCTTCCGGATTTTTATTAGCGGTTACATAAGAGGAAAGCAAAACTATTATCACAACACACAATGCACCAAAAAGCCAGTACATACGGTATCTTTCCAGCGGCTGTTTTAATTGCCTGATCTCTTCCTGGTTTGTTTTTATCAGCGCCCGGTTTTCCTGTATCGATGTTCTGTTCAGAACCGGATATATGTTTTGCACTGAATCCAGCTGACGATCAATTACCGCATCCGTTTTTTCATTCATAAAATGCCTGGAAAAAGTGACAGCATTTGCGCCTGTTATGCTGATGCGTACAAGAGAATCTACCTGCTTGTCGGCTTTACCAATCATTGCCTGCTTCGATTCTATACTTTTTTGTTCAGCTGAATTATAACTGTTGAAAACCGGAAAAAAAAAGATGAATAATAAAACAGTCATCACCAGTAATGACCGCAATGCCTTATTGGCTTTTTCAGTTTTTTCTATCGAGATTCCATCGGGAACTTTTTTTGAAAAATAAAATAATGCTGCCGCGGCAATGAACAATGCGCCTACACAACTGTACAGGATCACCACTTTACCCAGTTTAAGAGACGCGATCTGTTCGTCTGTGATAGCTGCAGTCGTTCCGAATAAAGCGATGGCCACAAATACGGGCCCGATAGTAGTTCCGAAGGAGTTGATACCGCCACCTAAATTCACCCTGCTCGTACCTGTTGCAGGGTCTCCAAGATTGATCGCAAAGGGTTGTGCCGCAGTTTGCTGCAGTGAGAATCCCAATGCTACCATGAAAAGGCCTACCAGCATTCCTGCAAAGGTGTTTCCCTCTACGGCAAGTATCATCGCAACTGCACCGAGTGCGGAGAAAAGCAATCCATAAACGATACTGCGTTTGTAGCCCCATTTGCCAACCAGGTCTTTACCGCCGGAAGAACCATAGGCAAATAAAGTAAGAGCACCTATATAATATGCTGTATAAAATGCAAAGTCTATCAGCTGGCTCTGAAACTGATCGAGCCCGAAATATTGTTTACAGAATGGAATGAATACAGAATTTCCGGCAGCAATGAATCCCCAGAAAAAGAAAACGGTCACTAAAGTACTGAGTGCACCATAGTTGGTAGGGATGTTATTTTTGGCGGAATGTTTGGAAACCGGTTGCTGGTTTACAGGCATATTGAATGTTTAGAAAATGAAAATAGTAAAATCCGGCTATTTGATCTTAAAACTAAGTTGTTTGTTTTGAACATTGTTTTGTGTGTTGTTAGCAATTACTTACTAAATTGAATATAAATAGAATTTCAGGATGGAAATATTGCATGTTAGTGCGGAATGTTATCCAATGGCAAAAGCAGGCGGACTGGCAGATGTGGTGGGGGCATTACCAAAATACCAGTGTGCATC
>JANNZE010000536.1:0-2529 GCA_031410455.1 Chitinophagaceae bacterium
GAAGATTTTTTAGTGTGGATCCTATTACAGCATCATATCCTATGCTAACGCCATATCAATTTGCCAGTAATAGACCAATAGATGGAATTGATTTAGACGGAAAAGAGTGGACAAAATATACAGTTGATGTTAAAACAGGAGAAACCACAATACAAAGAACAACAACTTTAATAGTAAAAGTTAGAGTAATTGACAACTCTAAAATTGGTCCAGATTTGGTTAAAGCGTATTGTAAGCTTCCCCGTTTTTAGGACAGTTCAAAATTAGACTCAAAACGAGTAAATTTAAACTGTCAAAATATGAAAAAGCAAAGAATCTCCGAGACACAGATCGTGTCAATTTTAAAGCAGTATGAGGGAGGAAGAGAAGCATTAGATGTTTGTCGCGAATACGGCATCAGTAAAGCAACGTTATATAACTGGCGCAAAAAGTATAGCGGTATGGAATCTTCTCATGTCAAAGAGCTTAAAGCATTGCAAGATGAAAATCGTCGTCTTAAGCAGATGTATGCAGAGCTGATGTTGGATCATCAATTAGCAAAACACATTATCGAAAAAAAGTTGTAACGCTCTGTCACAAAAAAGAGCTAACGAGATGGGCAGTTGAAGAATCATCTGTTAGTGTTGGCAGGGCATGTAGGGTTGTATCACTACAAAGATCTGTGTGGTATTATCAAAGTCATAAGGATGATCAGGATGTTATTGAAAAACTGCAATCCTATGCTGAACTTTATCCTACAAGAGGTTTTGATGACTATTATTGGAAACTACGTAATGAAGGTTACAAATGGAATCGTAAACGTGTATTACGCGTTTATCGTAGTTTAAAGTTCAGCTTGAGACGTAAGCGTAAACGCAGGCTTCCATCCAGAGTAAAACAATCATTACAAAAACAGCTACAACCAAATAAAAGCTTTAGCATGGATTTTATGAGTGATGCCCTGAGTACCGGCAGGAAATTAAGGGTATTGAATATTATGGATGATTGTACCAGGGAGTCACTAGCTGCCTATGCTGACTTTAGCATACCTGCCCAAAAAGTAGTAAGCGTGTTAGAAGACATTATTACTGAGCGAGGAAAGCCTGAACAAATCCGAGTGGATAATGGTCCTGAATTTCTTAGTAACGTTTTCAAAGAGTGGTGCAGGAAGCATGAGATAGAAATCAAATACATACAGCCTGGCAAACCGATGCAAAACGGATATATCGAGCGACTGAATAAAACCTTTAGAGAGGATATTTTAGATGCATATCAATTTGATACACTTGAAGAAGTTAGAATTTTGAGTGATGAATGGCAATTCAATTACAATTATTATCATCCACACAAATCATTAAATAGAAAAACTCCGGATGCCTTCCGGCGGAATCTCATAGTAAATAATGATTGAACAGGATCATATGTCAACAATCGACAACAGAATAAACAATCATTTATTTTCTATGAGAAACAATAAAACGTCTAAATTAGTAATGTCTTAAAAGTGGGAAGGCTACACAATAAAACGTCTAAATTAGTAATGTCTTAAAAGTGGGAAGGCTACAGTATGCAGAGGCCTTCAAAAAAAGTATAGAAGAATATTATAGTAGAAACATATCTTATGTTGAAAATAATATTTCCATCACTGAAATTGTAAAAACAGAGGTAATATTAGATTTTACACCTACTATTCCAGAGGTGGCTGGTGAATCTAAACCTAGAGAATTCTTTGCCAAATTAATATTATTTGATTGCGTAAGTACTATTAAAAATAACAAAAAAGATTATGTTCCTGGATTTACAAAAAGAGCCATTAATGCTTTTGAAATGAATCTTGCTGTAAGTCTGGATGGTAAATTAAGTGATATGAATGAATTTGAGAATGTATCTCAACACGAGGCTGGACATTCTGCAGGTTTAAATCATCCTTGGGAATTGAATGAGATAGAACAAGATTTGTTGCCTGAAATTAATCAGAAAAGTGAGAGTTTTAATTTTAAAATAGTACTTGATAATATTATGAATTCTATGGATAATGATGTTATAGAACTAAAAAGTAATAGCGGTTCAAAAATACTTGATAAGCAATTTCAATTCATGATTAATAATATTAACGATAAAAAAAGATATTCTCCTCAACAACTCATATCTTCTGATCCAGAAAAAGAAAGATCGCAAAATATAAATTCACTAAAATGAAAGTATTAATGTTTAGTCTTATTTTTTTTATTCATTATAAAGGTATTGCACAAAATATTTTAAGCAGCGATTATAAGAGTTGTGATCCAATAGTTGATTTTGATAAGCCATTTAGTAAATCCAATCATTTTTACAAATGCCAAACATTGAGTTTTAATCAAGATTTTTCTGATACAGTAGAAATTATTTTGAACAATAGAATTATTTTCAAAAAATTTGTTTTCCATGATTCTGACTTAGTAAGTACAAATTATACAGGAATAGATTTTTCATACAAGTATAAAAAAAAAGATATAATTTTTATATATTTTAAAAATTATCGTAAGTATATAACAGTTAGCGGTTTTGATT
>JANNZE010000537.1:0-10829 GCA_031410455.1 Chitinophagaceae bacterium
AAAAACTGGCAACCTTCTATAGGAAGTCTTGAATTATTTTAAGTGGATATATTCTTTGTAATAGTAATACTGCTCGCATTAAATTATTTCATTACCAGGATCGTAACCCGGTTCAATGTGAGTGAAAATTTTGTGTGGACATTATTTGGTATTCATTTCTTACTCACCATTACGTACATGATATCAGCTGCCTATTCAGCAAGTGATTCAGTGGCATATTTTAAAAAAGCAGGTGATTCAGAAACGTGGCTTGATCTGTTTGGTACCAGTACAACTTTCATCACTTTCCTTGGTTGGATATTTGTAAAAGGTTTGGGGCTGGGTTATTATGCTGTAATGCTTGTTTTTTCTTTCTTTGGTTACCTGGCTGCACTGCTTTTTTATGTAACCGTAAAAGAGAATCTTTCTTTGAAACCGGTATGGCAGGGAATGTCTTATACAGAGATCGTTTTCCTGTTGCCCAACCTGCATTACTGGTCATCTTCCCTGGGAAAAGGCAGTGTGATCATGTTGGGCCTTGCCTTATTTATTTATGGTTTAAGCCGTTTCAACAGAAGAATATTCCCACTCCTGTTAGGAGGATTTCTTACTTACATGGTTCGTCCGCATATGTTTTTAACCATGGTGCTGAGTATCATGCTGGGCGTTTTCCTGGCCAGTTCTGGCATCAAATGGTATATACGATGGATGATGTTCCTGATAGCAGCTGTGGTATTTTATTTTATCAGTGACAGTGTTGTTGAATTTGCAGAAACGGATAGCCTGAACATACTTACATCAGATAGTTTATTACACAGAGTAGAGGAGCTGGGCAAAGCAGGCAGTGGAGTGGATATACAGAACTATAATCTGTTTATGAAAATGTTTACGTTCTGGTTCCGTCCATTATTCTTTGATGGGTTCTCGGTGATATCACTGATCGCATCATTTGAAAATCTTTTTTACCTGTACATGGTTACGGTAATTATCCGTGAATCATTCAATAGTTGGGGGAAATGGAACGGTTGGTTCAAGATCTGTTTTTTCTTCTTTCTCTTTGGTTCATTCATACTGGCACAGGTATCAGGAAATCTGGGTATTGCCATGCGCCAGAAAGCCCAGGTGATGCCTTTCTTCTTTATCATATTTTGTAAGGCGATTTCTTACCGTTCTGTTGTTTCAGATTATGTTCAAACACAAGGACGGAAAATCATATCAGCACGATGAAAAATTATCCCGGCGTTTTTGCCATATCACTGGATTTTGAATTGCACTGGGGATGTTTTGAAAGTATGGAGTTGAATGAACACCAGCAACAGTATTTTAAAAATACACGTGAGGTAATTCCGAAAAAATTAAAATTATTTGCTGATAACAAAGTGCATGTTACCTGGGCAACCGTAGGCATGCTGTTCAATAAAAATGTAACAGAATGGCAGCAGAATAAACCTTCTGTTATTCCAACATTTGATAATCCTGATGTATCGGCATATGAATGGATCAAAAAGCATGGGTTTTATGCTGAAAACGATCCGTTTCATTTTGCACCGCAAATAATTGAGCAGATCAAAGCAACGCCTTTCCAGGAGATCGGTACGCACACCTATGCTCATTATTTTTGCCTCGAATCCGGACAAACAAAAGAACAGTTTCGTGTTGATCTTATCAAGGCATGTGAAATAGCTGCCAGGAATGGAATCGAAATCAAGTCGCTGGTTTTTCCAAGAAACCAGTTCAATAAAGAATATTTATCGGTGTGTACAGAAGTAGGGATCAGTTCTATCCGTTCCAGTCCGGATATCTGGTATTGGTCGCCCGCCACCGGTTCTTCTTTTATGAAAAAGTTTTTCCGTGCAGGCGATGCATACATTCGTTTTCAGCCGATCAAACCTGTTTATCTGAAAGACATTAAGATACAGGAAGGATTGCCTTTGCATTTACCATCTACGCGTTTATACAGGCCATGGAAGCCTTCCTATACCGTACAAAACCGTTTTAAATTGTCACGCATTTTAAGTGAAATGACGGTAGCGGCAAAGTGTAAAGCTTATTATCATTTATGGTGGCATCCGCATAATTTCGGAAATCATCCTGCACAATGTATGCAGGAACTGGAGCAGATCATCGGCCACTATGTTTCCCTCAGAGAAAAATACGATTTTCAGAGCCTTACCATGAATGAAATCACTAACCTGGTAACGGCCTGATGAACATGAACCATACAAAACCTGTACTGGTCCGCATCACCACTTTGCCAGTTAGTATGAAAGTGTTATTAAAAGGTCAGCCTTCTTTCATGCAGCAAAATGGTTTTGATGTAAAACTGGTCTCAGCAGACGGGCCGGAAATTGAATCGTTGAAAGAACAGGAACATTGTGAACATTTCACAGTTCCGCTTACCCGCCATATCAACCCGGTTACTGACCTGGTGTGCCTGGTGAAATTGTTTCTGCTCCTTAAAAAAATAAAGCCGGATATCGTACATACACATACACCCAAAGCAGGGCTGATAGGAATGTGGGCTGCAAAACTGGCCGGAGTACCCGTACGTTTACATACAATAGCAGGATTGCCGTGGATGGAATATACTGGTGTGATGAAGAAGATACTGATCATTGTTGAAAAACTAACAGCATCAGCAGCACATGCAGTTTTTCCCAATTCAAATATCCAACATCATTTTTTACAACAAAATGGAATTGCAGTTAACAAAATGAAAGTGCTGGGCAATGGTTCCAGCAATGGAATTGATCTTTCTCATTTCTCAAAAACAGATGTGGTGATGAAGGAAGCTCAACGTCTGCGCATTGACGAAAAATTGCAGGATGGAGCCCTGGTTTGGATTTTCGCCGGGCGTTTGGTGAAGGATAAAGGTCTGGGTGAATTATTAGCTGCTTTCGAAAAAATACATCAGCAGTTTCCGGGTGATAAGTTGTGGTTGCTGGGAGATGAAGAACCTTTACTGGATCCTTTAACAACAGAACAGCAGCAAATGATCAGCACACATATTGCCATTCATTCCTTTGGTTTTGTAAAAGACCTCCGCAGCCATTTCGCAGCAGCCGATGTATTGGTATTTCCCAGTTACAGGGAAGGTTTTCCGAATGTACCGATGCAGGCAGGCGCCATGGGATGTTGCCTCATCTTAAGTGATATCAACGGTTGTAATGAGATCGTGCAACACGAAAATAACGGGTTGCTGGTTCCTGTAAAAAATGAAGATGCTTTGTTTTCTGCGATGTTACGCATGAGGCAAAACGAAAATGAAAGAAAAGATTTCGGGTCTGCAATTTATAAACGGATCCAGGATTTCTCTCAGCAAAAATTGTGGAACATCATTCTGGAGGAATATAAAATGTGGCTTCTTAAAAAGAAAAGAACATTGCCGGTATCATGAATGCTGTCTACAATAAATATATAAAACGTTGCATTGATTTCATAGCTGCATTAACAGCATTGATCATTTTTTTTCCGGTGATGATCATCGTTGCAGCTATGTTATGGATCACTCATCATCGTCCTGTATATTTTGCACAGAAAAGAGTAGGATGGAAAGATGAAATTTTTACCGTGTACAAATTCAAAAGCATGAATGATGCAAGGGATGAACACGGGCAATTATTACCGGATGCTGAGCGACTGACTCCATTCGGAAAATTCATACGCAAAACCTCAATCGACGAATTGCCGCAGTTGATCAATGTTCTGAAAGGTGACATGAGCCTTATCGGTCCACGGCCCTTACTGGTTCATTATCTTCCGCTGTATTCTGCCGAACAAAAGAAACGTCACCTGGTTCGCCCTGGAATAACGGGTTGGGCACAGGTGAATGGCAGGAACATCATAGGTTGGCAAAAAAAATTTGAGCTCGACGTATGGTATGTTCATCATATGAATTTCTGGATGGATTGTAAGATCGTCTGGCTCACCATTGTGAATATTTTAAAAGCTAGTGGCATCAGCCAGGAAGGTCAGGCCACTGCAGAAGCATTTACCGGAAATAAAAATGAATCATGAAAAAAATTGCAATTTTCGGCGCGGGAGGATTCGGGCGTGAAGTAAAATGGCTGATCGATGAGATCAATCTTCAGCAACCAACATGGGAATTCATTGGTTTTTTTGATGACGATTTCTCCCATGCACTTTACCTCAAAGAGGAAAATCGGCTGGGCAGTTCTGCAGACCTGGCAGACTGGAAGGAAGAACTGGCCATTGTGCTGGCAATCGGGAATCCGGTAGTTAAAAGGAAAATATTTCAAAACATACAAAATCCCCGGCTTCAGTTTCCGGTACTCATCCACCCCAATGTGAGAATGGGCAATGATGTGGAGATAGGAAATGGGAGTATCATATGCGCCGGATGTATCCTTACTGTAAATATTAAGATCGGGAAACATGTGATACTCAACCTGGGTTGTACCGTTGGCCACGATTCCATTATAGGAGATTTTTCATCCTTCATGCCATCCGTAAATATATCGGGCGAAGTGAATATAGGGGAGGCCGTTTATACTGGAACGGGGGCAAAGATCATCAATCAACTCAATATTGGCGAGGAAACTATTGTTGGAGCGGGCGCCGTGGTATCTAAAACCCTTCCCCCGAAATGCACCGCAGTAGGAATACCAGCTAAGCCTGTAAAATTCCATTAAATCTTATAAAATTAACATTTCCCATTTTTAGAAGGGGGTATTTTAACAAATTTATGTATCTTTAAGATACTTCGGTCCCATTGAATCCTATGACTAATGCCTTAACAAACATCTAAGTGGAAAGAATCTGGTTGTCGTCTCCTCATTTAGGAGAAAGGGAAAAATTATATGTAGAAGAAGCATTTCAAACAAATTGGATAGCTCCTTTAGGCCCTAATGTTGATGCATTCGAGAACCAGTTATCAACTTATTTGAATGTTGGTTCTGTCCTTTCCCTTAATTCCGGAACTGCATCTTTACATCTTGCCCTTGAAATTGTTGGCGTACAACAGGATGATATAGTTCTTTGTCAGAGTTTCACATTTGCCGCTTCCGCCTTTCCAATTACGTATGTAAAGGCCATACCGGTTTTTATAGATAGTGAAAATATTTCCTGGAATATGGATCCGCAACTGCTGGAACAAGCTGTGTTGGATTTTATTGATAAAGGAAAAAAACCAAAGGCGATCATAGTGGTTCATCTATATGGAACACCGGCCAATATGAAAGAAATTCTGGCCATTGCCGGAAAATATGATATAGCGGTAATTGAAGATGCAGCAGAAGCATTGGGCAGTACATATGAAAATAAAGCATGTGGCAGCCTCGGTAAAATAGGTGTGCTGAGTTTTAATGGTAATAAGATCATCACTACCAGTGGAGGCGGTGCATTTGCCAGTAACGATGTGGATATGGTAACAAGGGCACGACATTTGTCAGCACAGGCAAAAGAAAGTGCTCCATATTATCTACACAAGGATATTGGTTACAATTACCGGATGAGTAATATATGTGCGGGAATCGGCCGCGGGCAGATGGAAGTACTGAATGAACGTGTGGCTAAGCGAAGGGATAATTTTAAAAAATACAGAGAATCGCTTTCTTCAATAGAAGGGATTTTATTTCCTGCTGAACCGGAAAATACATTCTGTAACAGATGGCTCACTACCATCCTGTTTGATGAGCATAGCTGGCCCAAAGGAACAAATGATATGGTAAGAGAAGCATTGAATAAAGTTAATATTGAAACCAGGCCGCTGTGGAAACCATTGCACCAGCAGCCTGTGTTCAGTGAATCGATTATGTATAGCAATGGTGTTTCAGACAAGTTGTTTGAAACAGGACTTTGCTTACCGAGTGGATCTAACCTAACCAACGAATCTTTTGATAAAGTGGTAACACATATTAAAAATGCACTAAATGAAATTCAATAAGAAGAACTTCCTCCGCCCTTCTGAATTGGTTCTCATTGGAGATCAGATACTGATCCTTTTCGGATTGCTTACGTCAGTTTTTGTGAACTACCGTTTGTTCTCCATTGCGGAAATTCCTTTGCACACGATCATGTACCGGGTATTGATACACCTGGGCATTGCTGTTTCAGCCTGGTACGGATTTAAGATTTACAAAAAAGTGATACGTTTCTTTAACAGTCACGATCACCTGAACCTGATAGGAATTATATTATTAATTCATGTGGTAAGTATTATTACCGGGTATTTATTACCGGGTAAATTCAGACTGAACAACGAAATTTTCGTGATCAGTTTCTTTGTTACTTCTATTTACATTATCGGCAGCCGCCTGATCATCAGTTACCTCTATTTTCATTATCGCAAAGGCAATAATGTAGGCTCTCAAAAACGTTTGCTGATTTATGGTGCAGGCGAGTTAGGTGTTTTCTTAAAAAAATCTATTTACAATACACCCGATCACGATTATAAGATCATTGGTTTTTTAGATGATGATAAAAATAAAATCGGCCGTTTTATAGAAGGCATCAGGGTGCTGGATGCAGCAAAAGATCTTCGAGAGTTCATCACCAAAAATGAGATCACCGATGTGATCATAGCCAACAGGGCGCTTACACCAAAAGGCAAAGCAGCTTTCCTGGAAAATACACTGGAACTGAATGTGCGGGTTAGAGAGATATCAAGCTATAAATCTTTATTGTCTTCATTCAACATGGAGAAGCTTGCATCACTTGATATTAATGACCTGATGAATCGCGAAGCGATCTGTTTGTACGACGAACATGTTGCCACCAATCTCAAACAAAAGACCTGCCTGGTAACCGGTGCTGCCGGCTCCATCGGAAGTGAGATCGTAAGAAAATTAAGCAAGCATGAAGCTGCGCTGATCATCTGCGTGGATTTTTCTGAAAGTGCCTTGTACGATCTGCAGCAGGAACTCAAACGCAATTATGCCAATATAAGTTATAAGTTCATTTTGGCTGATATCCGTGATGAACAAATGATATACGATGTGTTCCAGGAATTCAATCCGCATTTTGTGTATCATGCTGCAGCTTATAAACACGTACCGCTGATGGAACAATTTCCATGGCAGGCCGTGCAGACCAACATCATCGGCACATGGGAACTGGTTAAATTATCTGTTTTATTCAAGGCTGAAAAATTCGTATTTATTTCTTCGGATAAAGCGGTGAACCCAACCAGTGTGATGGGTGCCACCAAAAGGCTGGCAGAGATCATCGTTCAGTCTTATTCCTCTAAACAGAGTTCCACGCGTTTTGCTGTAACCCGTTTCGGAAACGTGCTTGGTTCGAATGGTTCCGTTGTTCCGTTGTTCAAAAAGCAAATTGAGCAGGGCGGTCCGGTTACAGTTACGCATCCGGATATGACACGTTATTTTATGACGATCGCTGAGGCTTGTCAGCTGGTACTGGAAGCTTCCATTATGGCAGAAGGCGGCGAAGTGTTTGTTTTTGATATGGGTCAGCCGATAAAGATCGTTGACCTAGCCAGGAATATGATCAGGCTGGCCGGCTTTATTCCTGATATTGATATTCCAATACAATTTGTAGGAGAGCGCCCTGGTGAAAAATTATATGAAGATCTTTTCCTGGATTCTGAACAGATGAAACTCACGTACAATGAAAAGATCATGATATCTGCTGAAGCAAAACATGATTTTTCAGAAGCAGAAAAAATCGTAAAATCCTTTCATTCTCTGAAGAATTTCTATGATCCTTCCATATTCAAAAAAGCGATCAAAGATCTGCTACCTGAATATAAATACGTACCTTCCGCCGGTGATCAACTTGTTAATATCAAAGAGATTAGTTCCAAAAACGAGTTTATATTCCAAAATCAATTAGAAAGTTTTAAATAACCATTATGAGATCCCAAAAATTACTCATTGTAATTTTAGTTGTTTTTTCCAATGCCGTACTTGCGCAAAACGCCCGTTTTTCACAATTAAGCAGTGCACCTTTACAATTTAATCCAGCACTCTGTGGCCGTTTCGATGGTCAGGCACGTGTCGGGGCTTTAATGAGCTGGCAAAAAACTGAGTTTGCCGATGTGCCGCACACAGCTATTTTTCTAGATTATAAATTTGGTAAATACAGAAACCTGGGAGATGAGCAGATCGTTGTGCCGGGTATTATAGATTCATCCGGTAAAAAAGTAAAACGAGAAGCTAAGGACGAAACCGAAGCCAGAAGAAGTACAGGTTACTGGTCTGCAGGTGTGAATTATTACCGTTATGGAGATAAGGATGATAGATTGACAGGTGAATTTGTATCCGGAACCATCGCTCATCATTTTTACAATAAAAGAAATAAATTCTGGGGATTGGGTTTCCAGGCAACATACGCTAAAGGCTCCCTGAACGAAGGGAGGATCGATCCGTTTGATAAAGAGATCAGCGGCGGAAGTTTTACTTATCCGAAAAGACCATCAGCATCAGGAAACAGAATTTCCTCTAAAACTTATGCTGATTTTAATTTCGGCGGTTATTATGGCCTCATCACAGAACAGGTTAGCCTCGAATTAGGCCTTGCCATGTACCATTTATTTTATCCGCAGAATGATGTATTATCCCTGGATGACGAAACGAAATTGCGTCACAGAGTAACTGCACATACAGCTTTAAGAATAAAGTTTAATGATAAATGGGGCATTGTTCAGAAGAACATGTACTATGGAGAAGGATTATATTACAAGAGCAGGCGTTTGAATGGCGACAGTTTGCTGATTGAATCGGTATGGGTGGGAATGGAGGTGTATAAAACAGAACCTTTGTCTCGTTACAACCTGAATTTTGGTTTGTATACGCGTTCATTCAGAACAGTGATGCCCTATGCCAATGTGAGTCTGGGCCTTATGGCCAATCTACGTTTCAGTTATGAATTTCCTATAAATCCTGAACGCTTTAACGCATATACCGCTAAACGTACAGAGGTGGCCTTGATTCTTACTCATAAGAAAAACACACCTACAGGAACCAGGTTTTATAAAAAATTCAATTATTGGTAAACCAAACCTTACTAAACCCACATGAAGAAAATTACCTTTCATTCAATTGCAATGCTGATGTCGTTTGCCGTCTGTGGCCAAACAATTTCACCAACGCTTGAAACACTAGGTCCTGCAGTTAATTCCAAATATTCTGAAATCCGTCCTACAATTTCCGCAGATGGAAAATTGATGTATTTCGTAGTAGAAGGAAATCCTAAGAATACAAAATACGATCAGAATAAAGAGGATGCGCAGGATGTATGGTTTTCTAATTTAGACAGCAACGGATTATGGTCGCAGGCTAAGCAGGAAGAAGCCGTGATCAATTCTCAACTACAGAATGCAGTGTACTGGGTTTCGCCCGATGGAAATAAAATCCTTATCCGCGGTGCATATAAAGATGGGAAATACCTTGGCCGAGGTGTATCTGTAAGCCATAAAATAAATAATTCGTGGTCGCAACCGGAGCGTTTGAAGATCCGTGGTTATGATCAGATGTCTAAAGGTAAATATGGTGGTGCTTGTATGGGGCAGGATGGTACCACTTTATTGCTGTATTTTTCACAGGAACAGAATGATGAGTTCAATGATATTTATGTAAGTCATCTTACAACAGATAATGAATGGACACAACCGGAAAGCATTGGTACAACCGTGAACCTGGAAGATTATGATGAAATATCTCCCTTCCTTGCAGCTGATGGAATTACCATGTATTTTTCGTCAGACAGGCCGGGTGGACAAGGAAAGCACGATATCTGGATGACGAAACGCCTGGATTCTACCTGGAAAAAATGGAGTGAGCCGGTAAATCTTCCAAGCCCGATCAATTCGCCGAAATGGGATGCTTATTTTACTATGGATGCAAAAGGTGAATATGCGTATCTCGCCAGTTCACAGAATGCTATTGGCGGTACAGATCTGGTTCGTATTAAATTGGATGAATCGATCATGCCTAAACCGGTAGTAATAATTTATGGAAAAATGATCAATGGTGCAACCATGGAGCCTATTTCTGCTGATATTTATTATGATGCTGTTGGTGGCAATAAAGACAGAAGTATCACGGCTTCACCGGTAGATGGTAAATATAAAATGGTATTACCATACGGAAGTAAGTATACATTGAGAGTAGGTTCTGATGAATATATGCCGCTGACAGATACTTTGGATCTTAGTACAGTTGGTCCCTTTAAAGAAATCTACCGCGATGTGTATATGAATCCTGTTTCTTACGTGAAACAAATGCAGACGGTTGATTCGTCGAAAGTTGTACGCAAAAACCTGGATGATATTGACTTGGATAATGAGATCGTAAATGAAGGTGATATCATTAATATGAACAGCGTATTATTTGATTACAACAAACCGATTTTACGTGCGGTGTCTTTCAACCAAATCCAAAAAGTAATCAGATTCATGAAGCAGAACCCTAATGTGCAGATCGAATTATCAGCGCATACAGATAATGTGGGTTCACCTAAATTCAATGTATTATTGTCGCAGGACAGAGCATATGCAGTTTCACAATATTTCATATTCGCTGGTATACCTCTTAACAGAATTGTACCTAAAGGATATGGTGAAACGAAACCGGTTTCTTCCAACAGAACTGCTGCAGGTCGCCAGTTGAACAGAAGGGTTGAATTCAAGATCCTGAAAAAATAAACTGAACAAATATATTTTTGAAAAGCTCCTTTACGGGAGCTTTTTTATTTTGTACGCCAAGGTTCGTGCCTCACGAACCTTGGTTTAAATTTAAAATTGAATAAT
Organism: Chitinophagaceae bacterium; assembly: GCA_031410455.1. Taxonomy (GTDB): domain Bacteria; phylum Bacteroidota; class Bacteroidia; order Chitinophagales; family Chitinophagaceae; genus Ferruginibacter. The sequence goes on from JANNZE010000537.1 coordinate 10,709, forward strand.
ATAAAATGATTTGTCTCGTCCTAAATTTCGTTTACAGGTTAGATAAATAATCCTGCTATAGACTTACAGGTTTTAAATTGTTTCCTTTTCAAAAGTATTGTAATTTTTATAATAGCTTTTC
>JANNZE010000538.1:0-1749 GCA_031410455.1 Chitinophagaceae bacterium
TTTATATTTGAGTTTATGAAAAAGATAGAGCTTGAGATTGTGGCGCTTTCTCACAGTATCACACAAACGCATTCCTATGCAGTGGTGCTGGGCGAGATAAATGGTTTACGCAGGTTACCTATCGTGATAGGTGGGTTTGAAGCGCAGGCGATCGCAGTGGCATTGGAGCGTATGAGCCCAAGCAGGCCACTTACTCATGATCTGATGAAAAATTTCATGCTGGCTTTTAATATTGAATTGCACGAGATAGTGATCAATGATCTGCAGGAAGGTATCTTTTATTCAAAACTGATCTGCAGTTCGCCGAACGATACAGTAGAAATTGATTCCCGTACTTCTGATGCACTGGCACTGGCCGTTCGGTTTGGCTGCCCTATCTATACATATGACAATATTTTAGACCAGGCAGGTGTGTTGATGGAAGACGATGGTAAGAAGAATAAAGAAAATACTTCCATAACTTCTGAAAGTGGCGGAAGTGACAACCTGAAAGCATTAAGCCTGGATGAACTGAACACACTTTTATCGGAAGTGCTGGAACAGGAAGATTATATAAAAGCCATCGCTATCCGGGACGAAATAAAAGGCCGCGGCAAATAACCATACCATATGGTTGAATTTCCAAATTGCAAGATCAATATAGGGCTTTATGTAACCGGGAAGCGGCCTGACGGATATCACAATATCCAGACGCTCTTCTACCCTGTTCCCATAAGAGATGTTCTTGAAATAATAGAAAGCGATGACGGGCAATTCCATTTTCAAACCAGCGGATTACCTACCGGAAACAACGCTGATAATCTTTGTGTGAAAGCCTACCATTTATTACGTGAACATTTTTCCATTCCACCGGTTAAAATGCATCTTTATAAAACCATTCCCGCAGGTGCCGGATTAGGCGGTGGATCAGCTGATGCCTCTTTCACACTTTGCCTGCTCAACAAAAAATTTGAACTGGATATACGACAAAGCCAGCTGGAATTATTTGCTGGAATACTTGGCAGTGATTGCCCTTTTTTTATCACCAATAAGCCTTGCATTGGAACCGGAAGAGGCGAAATTTTAGAACCGGTTGACCTGGATCTTTCCAACAAACATATTCTTATAATAAATCCCGGTATTCATATCAATACCGCGTGGGCTTTCTCACAATTAAAGCACATCAGCCCACCCATCAATTTACAGGAGATCAGCCAAATGCCCGTGGCCATCTGGAAAGATAATATCCGGAATGATTTTGAAGAAGCTTCCTGCAGGCAATTCCCGGAGATCTCACACATCATAGACTGGATGTATCACAACCATGCATTATATGCTTCCATGACCGGGACCGGAAGTACGGTATATGGAATTTTTGAAGTAAAACCTGATGAACACCCTTTTCCGTCACACTACTTTTTTCGATGGGTTTAATTATATTTGCATTATTAAAAAGAACCACTCCATATTAGCCGCAAATCTCGATCTGCTCAATCATCGAAGTTAATTTGATGATGCGCCTCTCAGGAGGCTTAATTTCTATTTCTTTTTTTCAATTTTTTATTTATTTTTTATGCATTCAACAATTGCTTTATCGGCCAATACTGCCCATTATATTGAAGTGGAAGAAAAACACGGCGCACATAATTATCATCCGCTGCCGGTGGTATTACAAAAAGGATCCGGACCATTTGTATGGGACGTTGACAATAAAAGGTATTTTGATTTTTTAAGCGGATATTCTGCCGTAAATCAGGGCCATTGCCATCC
>JANNZE010000539.1:0-3485 GCA_031410455.1 Chitinophagaceae bacterium
GCTGCATCATCCTGTTGAAACTGTGTTTATAACTGGATGTATAAATATCGTTCTCTCCCATCACCAGCATATAATACAATTCTACCGGCGACAATGGATCGATCGCTTTCATCCGCACATTCAGATTGTTTACATCATGCAATGTGTTGATAGGCGTAATGAAATGCTGGATCGCTTTAGCCCTCAGCGTCTCTCTTAAGCCATTTACGCCAAACATGGCAATCGGAGTGTCTCTGAGCGGCGGCGCCATGCGCATAAAATATTCGATCTCTGTTTTTACCAAAAGCCTGAAGTAACCAACACTGTCATAACCATTCTCTCCATCGCCAACAAATTGTCGGATACTATCGATGGTTATTTTTTCTGTAAGTAAATTATCCAGGAAAGGAAAATACAGTAAAGCGTTTGATGTCTGGCTGAGTTTTGAAACGGCCTTAACCATCCCATTCTCACTTCTGTGAATGAGTTTTCCTTCCGGAGAAGTTTTGGATTGTGCATAAGAATACAACTGAACCGGATTGTATTTGCAGGCAAGAACGATCAGGCTGTCTGCATACGATTCATTCACATACGGGCGAATTGATTTGAGGATCTGATCAGGATGCAAAGCTGCATATTTTAAATACACCAGGTTTCTGCTGTTGGCAAATCCTTTATTATCAAAAAAAACGGCGGTATTGATTTTGGCCACAGGATATGAAACGGATTTTATTTCATCAGATATATCTTCTCCTTTCCTGTTCCATTCCATCAGCTTTACAAATGTTGCATATACGTCCGGTATATCATGTGCATTAATAAGGCGTTCTTTTAATGACTGCCTTATTTGTTTCAGAAATGTTTCTATATAACTCAGCTGACGGATCTTATCATTGTTCTTTTCAATATCCTTATTGGTTTCAACTGACAATCTCAAAAGAGTGACCTTGTTGAAAAGTATATCAGAAACTTTAATATCAATTTCTTCGCTGGCAGATGTGTGTAAAAAATTATCTGCTTTACCATCTGTGAGGTCAATTGAATTTTGTTCCGTTATAACTTTATCATGGAAGTATAAACGGTTCACCGGAATATTCACAGTATCACGATCCTGAGACCAGGCCATAAAACGAAATGAAAACAAGCAAACCCAAAGAAAAATATACTTCATAAATAAGTTGATAGACAAAGATGTTGCTTTTTTACCGTTTACAGGTGCAAAATGTTGTTGTTTGATCCTTTCCGTTAACAATTTAATAATATTATAACGCCCTGATAAAGAAGCTTCCGTAAAAACCGAAAGTATACCTTTGCAGCAACGCAGAACTTATGCCTAAAAAGATACTGATTGCTGATGATGAACCGGATATCCTGGAGATCATCCGCTTTAATTTGGAAAAAGAAGGCTATGAAGTTGAAAGTGCCCGCAATGGAATTGAAGCAATTGAGATGGCCAGGAAATTTCAGCCGGATCTCATTATGCTGGATGTGATGATGCCTGGCCGTAATGGATGGGAAGTTTGTAATCAACTGAGAATGATGCCGGAGTTCAGACAGACCCTGATTATTTTTTTAACGGCACTCAGTGATGAAAATTCAGAGATCAAGGGCCTGGAATCCGGCGCAGATGATTACCTCGCCAAACCGATCCGGCCAAATGTTCTGGTAAGTAAAGTGAATGCGCTTTTCAGAAGATTACAAAAAGATGAAACTTCAGTAATCAAAGCCGGAGATATAGAAATTGACAGAGAGAAATATGCAGTACGTTTACACGGAGAGGAAATATTTCTTGCGAGGAAGGAATTTGAACTGCTTGCTTTGCTGGCTTCCAAACCCGGAAAAGTTTTTTTAAGAAACGAGATCCTGAACCAGATCTGGGGAACAGAAGTTATAGTTGGTGACAGAACGATAGATGTACACATCAGGAAGATCAGGCAAAAACTCGGCATCGATTGTATCACCACTGTAAAAGGTGTGGGATATAAATTCGAATGAGGTATCTGCAACATCTCACAAATACGGCATTCCCTACCTTTGTTGAAACATGTTCTCCAAGAAGAGTTTTTCACCGCAGCAATTATCAGCATTTACTGCTTTGATCATAGCCATACCGATTGCTATCGGTATCTATGTTTTTAAACCGGTATGGTGGATCGCCATTTCCTCACTTGTAGTAATATTCTCCGGCAGTTATGGTTTGATTTTATTTACACTTCAAACTTTTATTTACCGCAAAATTAAATTGATCTATAAACTTATCTCCCAGACAAAAGCCACAAAACGGGAAGAATTTTATTACTCCAACATCCTTCCGCAAAAAGGTATTGATGAAGTTAGGGAAGATGTGGAACGCTGGGCCGAACAACGCAAAGCGGAAGTAGACCTTTTACAGCGCAATGAAGCTTTCAGAAAAGAGTTTCTGCAGAATTTAAGTCACGAATTAAAGACGCCCATCTTTGCTATACAGGGATATGTGGAAACGTTACTGAACGGTGCATTGCATGATGAAAAAGTTAATACACGTTTTCTGCAGAATACCTCTCATAATATTGACCGCCTGGTAAACCTGGTAGATGACCTCGATGCCATTTCAAGACTGGAAAGTGGTGAATTACAATTGCACCAGCAAAATTTTATCATACAGGAACTTGTGGAAGATGTATTCAATTCTTTATTTCTGAAATCGCAGGAAAAGGGAATTAAAACTTCTATAAAAAAAGGATGTGAGATTCCTTTAACAGTGTATGCTGATAAAGAGAAGATACGCCAGGTATTGATCAATCTCATTGACAACGCCTTGAAATATGGAAAGCAGGGAGGGCATACTGAAGCCAGTTTTTATAAGATAGAAGGAAAAAATATCCTGATAGAGATCAGCGACGACGGGTCGGGCATTGCCGCAGAACATTTGTCGCGGATCTTTGAGAGATTTTATCGCACAGATCATGCCCGCACCAGAAAGGAAGGCGGCAGCGGACTCGGGCTGTCCATCTGCAAACATATTATTGAAGCACATGGACAAACTATTCATGTGCGAAGCAAAGTGGATGTTGGTTCTACTTTTGGTTTTACGCTTCCAGGAAAAAAAGAGATGTAATTAAGGCTGAATGGTAACCCTGGTGCCTACCGGAATATAACTGAACAAGTCGATCATCTCCGTATATTTTACAGATACACAACCATCCGTCCAGTTGTAAAAATTATCAACTGTCCATTCTTCTGAAGGCCTTGTTGCATGAATCGCAATCCCATTTCCGATTTTGGCAGTTTTAGGAATTACACCCTGTGCTTTTCTTTGATTGAATAAGTCAACACCGTAGGAATATTCAAAGTTCACAATGAGAACAATAGACACTTAAACACCTCGCTAACTTTCCAGTCTTAATGTAATACTAAGTATACTGCAGCCACAACATGGTGCGACCAAAACAATAACCATCTTCAGAACAGTACACCAACTAAACACAGAATATAATTTGTTGGCCGCTAATTAATTGCAGTCCGCT
>JANNZE010000540.1:0-3095 GCA_031410455.1 Chitinophagaceae bacterium
TAAATGAAGCGCAGGAACTGGCAAATATGGGACATTGGGAATGGAATATTGTTACCAATGATATCAAATGGTCGAAAGGACTGTACAAAATATATGGAATTGCAGAAAATGTGCAGGTTAATTATACCACTTATCTCAACATGACGCATCCGGAAGATAAAGCACATGTGGATAATATTATAAAAGAAAATGTTCAGTTAAAGAAGTTCAATGAATTTCACCATCGCATCATTACTGCAACAGGTGAAATGAAAATACTTCATGCGAAAGGAGAGGTATTGACAGATGCAAATGGAAATATTACAAAGTTAATAGGAACCGGTCAGGATGTTACCCAGTTTAAAAAGAGTGAGCAGGAATTAAAAGTGAAAACGAGCGAACTGGAAGCTATGAATGCCGAACTCCAGAAATTTGCTTATGTGGCTTCTCACGACCTGCAGGAACCACTTCGCAAAATCACTACTTTCTCCAGCAGGCTGGAGATGGAATATGCTGAACAACTGAGTGGAAAAGGAAAAGAATATCTGCAAAAAGTGGTGAGTGCTTCTTCCCGTATGCAAAAACTGATAGAAGATATCCTGAGTTTCAGTATGCTGAGTTCTTTAAGCTTACAAATGGAAAAAGTTGATCTGAATGAGATTCTTCTGTCTGTACTCAGTGATATGGAAATTGTCATCAACCAGAAGAATGTAAAGATCCAGGCCGATCATCTGCCGGTGATCGACGGAAATAATTCCCAGTTGGGACAATTATTCCTGAACATTGTAAGCAATGCAATTAAATTCAATGACCCTGAAAGGCCGCTGGAGATAAACATCAAATGCAGTATCATCAACGGCTCCCAATTGCCGGAGTCCGATATCATCAGAATGCATTATACATATGCCGGTCTGGAAAATTCTAGGTTCTGGAACAATGAACAGTTTTGTAAAATAGAAATTGCTGATAATGGTATAGGGTTCGATCTTACCTATGCCGATAAAATATTCGTTTTATTCCAGCGTTTGAATACCCAGGCAGCTGTATCAGGAACAGGCATTGGTCTTACGATCTGCAAAAAAGTAACGGACAATCACCATGGCCAAATCCTGGCAAACAGTGAAGTGGGAAAAGGAGCAACATTTACCGCAATACTTCCCGTGAGCCAGCAGAATTTTACTAAACTGGTAAACCCAGAATGACCAGGCTGTAGAACTTATCATCCATCAACGCTACATTTTTTAAATGTCCCCATTCGGTAAAGCCATTTTTTTCAAATAATGTAACGCTGCGCTGATTGTGTGCAAATATGAATGCGAGCAATGTGTGTATCTCCAGATCACCACACCAGCTGATGGCATCTTTTAGTACCTGGTGTCCCCAGCCTTTTTGCCTGTGTTGTTCTGCCAGGTAAATACTTATCTCGGCTGTTCCGGCATAAGCAGGCCTTCCATAAAAATCCTGGAAACTAACCCAGCCGATCGTTTCATTTGCAAAGGAGATCATTCGGACAGGCCTTGTATTACTGTGCGATAAAAACCATTGCATTTTCTGATCAACCGTAACAGGTTCGGTATCGGCAGTAACAAGTCTGCCTGCCACCGTGGAATTGTATATCTCCACAATAACAGGCAGATCATCTAAGTCAGCGTTTCTGTATGATAACATCAACGACAATTATATTTAAGCAACTGCTTTATTCACCAGGGAAGCCGCTTCACTTAATAAAATGGCACTCTGTACTTTCAGCCCGCTTTCATCAATTAATTTTTTCGCAACATCAGCATTGGTTCCCTGTAATCTTACGATGATAGGAATGTTGATGTTTCCGATACTGGTATAGGCATCTATCACACCCTGTGCAACGCGGTCGCAACGTACAATTCCTCCGAAAATATTGATCAGGATCGCTTTTACTTTGGGGTCTTTCAGTATGATCCTGAACCCTGCTTCCACCGTTTGTGCATTGGCCGTACCACCAACGTCAAGGAAGTTGGCAGGTTCACCGCCACTCAGTTTTATCATATCCATAGTGGCCATTGCCAGGCCCGCACCATTTACCATACAACCTACGTTGCCATCCAGTTTCACAAAATTGAGGTTGTATTTTCCTGCTTCCACTTCCGTAGGATCTTCTTCAGAGATGTCGCGTAAAGCTGCAACATCAGTGTGACGCATCAATGCATTATCATCAATGTTCATTTTACAATCCACTGCAATGATCTTATCGTCGCTGGTTTTGAAAAGCGGGTTGATCTCCAGCATTCCGCAATCCAGTGACACGTAAGCATTGTAAAGGTTCGTAACGAAACGGGTACAATTTTTAAAAGCTTCTCCGCTCAATCCAAGATTGAAAGCGATCTTTCTTGCCTGGAATCCCTGTAACGGACTTCCCGGATGGATCCACTCCTTGAATATTTTTTCCGGTGTGTCATGCGCCACATCTTCAATGTTCATACCGCCTTCGGTACTGTACATGATCACATTCTGGCCTTTTGCACGATCCAGTAATATAGAAAGATAAAATTCTTTAACCGGGTTTGGTCCTTCATAATACACATCCTGTGCAACCAGCACTTTGTTTACCAACTTTCCTTCAGGACCAGTTTGAATGGTTACCAGCGTTCCGCCTAAAATATTTCGGGCAATATTGGTAACATCTTCTGCGCTTTTACCAACGGCCACACCACGCTGATCTTTACCAATGATAGAACCTTTACCACGGCCGCCTGCATGAATCTGGGCTTTCACCACAGCGAATTTACTGCCGTATTGCGTATGGATCTGGCGGTAAGCTTCTTCTGCTTCTGCTACATTGTTACACGCGTATCCTTCCTGTACGGGAACATTAAATTTTTTCAGCAGTTCTTTGGCCTGGTATTCATGAAGATTCATAATAAAAATTTTCGCGAAGATAATGCAAATCATATTTGAAAACAGGGGCACAAATATCCTACGAGGTTCCAACCTGTTAGGTTGCAACCTTACAGGTTGGAACCTCAAGGGGTATATAAAAAAGATGCATAGCGGTATGCCGTACAAGTGTGCGACGCAACAATGACGGGTGCTGAACAAAATGCCGGGTTCCTGCTATGCATTTTCATTCTTAAAAGTGC
>JANNZE010000541.1:0-15817 GCA_031410455.1 Chitinophagaceae bacterium
GGTACTGCATTATCAGCAGGAACTGCACTGGTAAATGGCAATCATTATTATGCATCACAAACAATAAGTGGTTGTGAATCAGCATCACGTTTTGATGTAACAGTAACAGTAAATGTTACCGGTACACCTACAGGAAGTTCAGCACAAACATTCTGCAATGCAGGAACAGTTGGCGATCTTACAGCAACGGGTTCAAATATTCAATGGTATGCTGCTGCAATTGGCGGTACTCTTTTATCAGGTACTGATGCTTTGGTTGACGGAACACATTATTATGCAAGTCAGACCATCAGTAGTTGTGAAAGTGCGGCAAGGCTTGACGTTACCGTTACAATAAGTAATCCTTCTGCTCCGACAGGAACTACATCGCAGTCTTTCTGTTATTCAGGAACTGTGGCTGATCTTTCTGCTACAGGTTCAAATATCAAATGGTACGCTGCTGCAACAGGCGGAACTTTATTAACCGGTACAGATGCTTTGGTAAACGGTTCTCATTATTATGCATCTCAAACGATCAGCAGTTGCGAAAGCAGTACAAGACTGGACGTTACAGTAACTATTAATAACAATCCTACTGTTTCTGCAATAACAGGATCTTCTACCGTAACTATTAATACCACAACACAATTATCTAATTCAACTCCGGGCGGAACATGGAGCAGCGATAACAGTTCGGTTGCATCCGTTAGCTCGGAAGGGCTTGTAACGGGAGTTGCTATCGGATCAACAACCATCAATTATGCAGTTACAAATACATGCGGAACAACAATTGTTCATCATTCTATAAATGTTGTACCTGTATGTAATTTCACAGTGGCAGGCAGCATCACAGGTTCACTGAATGCATGTTATGGTTACGGATCATCTTCTGCAAACAATACATATTCCATTGCAACTACGGATGCAAACGGGTATGTATGGACAGTTTCTGACACTTCAAAAATGGTCATCGTTTCCGGTCAGAATACTTCATCAATAGCGGTACACTTTATCAGCCCGTTCACAGCAGGAACCATCAGTGTAAAAGTTTCAAGTTCATGCGGTGCGGATATTACACGTACAACAGATACTATCATCAGGAATGCTCCGGAATCTCCGGTAATCAGCGGTCCGGTTAATGCCTGTTCTTACCTTGGCGGAACAGAAGCAGTTTATTCTATAGCTCCGGTTGATGGTGCAGAATCATACAGATGGACAATACCTGCGGCTATGACGCTGGTATCTGCCAATACTGATTCTACAACCATTCATATAACATTCAATGCAGGTTTTGCAAATGCAGATCTTGCATCAAGAACATTGTCTGTATCAGCTGTTTCAGGTTGTGGCAACGCTGATGGAACGTTAGTGGTTGTAGGAGCCAAACCTCCTGCTCCAACGAGCATCCAGTTCCAGGCAATTCAAACAAATGTGTGCGGAGCAAGAATTTACCGCTACACCGCACCGTTGCTTCCGATCAGAACAGATTATACAATAGAAGCAACGGGATATAGCTGGGAGTTCACAGGTGTTTTAGGAGCAAATGCAACGCTTGATTCAGGAACACTTTCCTCTAGAGTAATCGTAGTAAGATATACAAGTAATGCAGCAGGTGCAGAAGGTGATAGCGTGAAAGTTTTATTTACTTCTGATTGTGGAAACAGTCCTGCGAAAGCTTATAAAATTCCGAATGCTGTTATAGGTGCGCCGAAAGCACCGCTCTCTCTTACAATACAGGCCATACAGACAAATGTATGCAGCGCAAAAATATATCGCTACACTGCGCCTGAACTTACAGATGCAGGAGCTAACACAATGCCTGCTACAGGATATAACTGGGTATTCACAGGAACCCTGGGAGCAAATGCAACACTGGATTCAGGTACGTTAAGTTCAAAAGTTATTGTTGTAAGATTTACGAGCAATGCAGCAGCAACTTTAGCTGACAGTGTAAAAGTTGCATTTACTTCAGATTGCGGAACAGGAGATTACAGAGGCAATAAACTTACCAATACAGCTTTAAATACACCACTTGCACCAACAACGATTACACAAACACTTATTTCAAATAATTGCGGCGCAAGAGTATATCGTTATACAATGCCGGTATATCCAGCAGGAAATACATTAACAGGAGGCGCTAACGGATATTTATGGATATTAGGCGACGGTCCTGTAGGTTCAACAGGCAGCCTGGATTCAGGAACTGTAAATTCAAGAGTGATCAGGGTGATCTACACCAGCAATGCAGCAGCGTTGGCAGGTGATAGCATCAGAGCTGCATACAACTCTGAATGTGGTTTAGGAATGGCAAAGGCGGCTAAATTAATTAATGCATTATTAAGTGAACCAGCTGCTCCAACTGCCATCACACAAACACTTATATCCAATATTTGCGGCGCAAGAGTATATCGTTATACAGCACCTACATTACCTGTTGCAACGGCAACTGTTGGCGCAGGTACGGGTTATGCATGGACATTACCTGTTGGTCCGGTAGGTTCAACAGGAACATTGGATTCAGGATCAGTAAGTTCAAGGGTGATAAGAATTATGTATACCAGCAATGCAGCAGCATCTGCAGGGGATAGCATTAAAATTGCATTCACTTCAGATTGCGGATTGGGTAAAGTAAAAGCGGTGAAACTTTCAAACGCTGTTTTAGGAGTACCACTGGCACCAACTGCCATTACACAAACACTGGTTGTTAATAATTGCGGAGCAAGAGTATACCGTTACACAGCACCAGCATTACCAGCTGCAACGGCTACTGTTGGCGCAGCTACAGGTTATTCATGGACATTACCAACAGGTCCGCTAGGATCTACAGGAAGCCTGGATTCAGGGTCGGTAAGTTCAAGAGTTATCAGAGTGATTTATACAAGCAATGCAGCTGCAGCAGCAGGAGACAGCATCAGGGTGGCATACACTTCAGATTGCGGTTTAGGAAAGTTGAAAGCGGCTAAATTATCCAACGCGGCATTAGGCGTACCAACTGCACCTGCAGCTATCACACAAACACTTGTGGTGGATAATTGCGGTGCAAGAGTATACCGTTATACTGCACCTGCATTACCTGCAGGAACAGCAACGCTGGGTGCTGCAACAGGATACGTTTGGACATTACCAGAAGGCCCGGTAGGTTCAACAGGAACGCTGGATTCAGGAACCGTTAACTCAAGAGTGATCAGGGTTATTTATACAAGCAATGCAGCAGCAGTTGCAGGTGACAGCATCCGTCTGGCATATAATTCTGATTGCGGAATGAGTAAGTTGAAAGCTTTCAAACTCACTATTCTCGCTAAGGCAAGTTGCACAGTTGCTCCTAAGCCTATAACTTCAGTGCCGTTAATTACTAAAGTAGTTACAGATATAAAGGTGACAAGCAAAATGGAAGCGCAGGTATATCCAAACCCGAGCACAACCAGCTTTAAGCTGCAGGTAAATACTACAGCGAAAGAGCAGATTCGTGTAAGAATTGTGGATGCCATAGGAAGACCATTCAAGCAAGCTACGATGATGCCTGGCGAAATACTGAATTTCGGAAGTGAATTAAAAACAGGAACCTACATTGTAGAAATAATGCAGGGATCGCAAAGAACAACACAGCAGATCATCAAGTTATAATCTGCAAACAAATAAAAATGAGCAGCCCGTCAGAAATGATGGGCTGTTTGTTTTTAAGGGGCGGATGAATGTATGTTGAATGAAAGAGAATTTGAATTATAAAGTAAAGCGGATTGTGAATCAGTTCTCACTTCGACAGTTCTCACTTCGACAGGCTCACTTCGACAGGCTCAGTGAGCTTTGATAGGAGTTCGTTGAGATTATCGTATTCGTTGAGCTTGACGTTAGTTCGTTGAGCTTGTCGTTAGTTCGTTGAGCTTGTCGAAACGAACGCCATCCAAACGAAACGAACGCCATCCCTCAGAAAAAACACTATATAAAAACACTATTATTTACAGTCTATTTTTTTCTTAGAAAGCTCCGGTAATTTTTCATATTCTCCATTTATTAAAGCTTCTTTCTTTTTTCTGCTCCAGCCCTGCACTTGCTTTTCTCTGTAAAAGGCATGATCGATCCTGTCAAATTCTTCAAAGTATACCAACTGAACAGGAAGATGTTTTTTTGTAAAATTTGCACCTTCACCGTTTTGATGTTGTGCCAGCCTTCTTTCCAGATATTTCGTACTTCCGGTATAATAACAACCATTGGCACATTTTAAAATATACATATAACCTCTTGCCATAAATTCTAAATTAGATTTGGAAGAGATAATGAGAACGGTATTTTCAACATCATGGAACTGTGTTTTTCTGAGGAAAGTGTGTACGTTGAGCGCACTTCGATAAACTCAGTGTGCTATCGGGATCGTTGAGCGCACTTCGATAAACTCAGTGTGCTATCGTGTTCGTTGAGCGCACTTCGATAAACTCAGTGTGCTATAATATGTTCGTTGAGCTTGTCGAAACGAACGGGTTCTCTTAATTTTACCCCTTGCATTTCATCAACATCCATACACACCATCTGTCACACTCAAATTCTGATATAGAATTACTGAATGTGATGAAAGATTTTGACTCTATTAAGAAGGAGGGATCGTACAGCGCTGGCATACATCCCTGGTGTGTAAAGGAAAATATGGATAATGAAATTTCAGCTCTGAAAAATGCATTGACTTTAAGAAATGTATTGGCCATTGGTGAATGCGGACTGGATAAAATCTGCGCTAACAATTTCCAATTACAAAAAAAATTATTCGCTGTTCAAATTTCACTGGCCAATGAAATGCAAAAACCAATGATCATACATTGCGTAAAAGCATATGAAGAAGTATTGGAAGAATTAAAAAAAGAAATAGTAAGCGTTCCTGTTATTTTTCATGGGTTTAATAAAAGTAAAGAACTTGCAGCCCGAATTATAAAAGAAGGATATTTTTTGTCTTTCGGAAAAGATCTTTTTCGGCAAGAAATTCAAAATGTATTTGCAGAACTATCTATTGAAAAAATATTTTTAGAAACAGACAATTCAGAAATATCTATACAGGAAATATATCTACAGGCTGCTGCTATCAAACACATTTCAGTAGAAACATTAATTGAAAAAATGAACGGAAATTATTTGAGAGTATTGGCTGAATAACAACTTTAATACCTGATTCCATCTGAACATTTTCATTTAAATTTTACATTCTTCATTCACTCTTCCAGCATTGTTTTAATTTTACGCCATGAATGATCTTTCCTGGCTTTCCAGAACAAGTTTATTAATTGGAGATGAAAAGTTATTAGCACTTACCAATAAACATGTGATGGTGGTTGGGATGGGAGGAGTGGGTTCATTTGCCGCTGAATTTATTTCACGTGCCGGCGTAGGTGAAATGACGATTATAGATGGGGATGTGGTGGACCCTACTAACAGGAATCGCCAGTTACCGGCGCTATCCAACAATCATGGACAACCGAAAGTACAGATCATGGCAGAACGGTTAAAAGCCATCAATCCCGAATTGAAATTGCATGTGGTGCAGGAATTCATCAATCCTGAAATGGTACAGCATTTATTTGAAACACATCCTGATTATTTAATAGATGCCATTGACAGTATTACACCAAAACTAAATTTTATGAGGATGGCGTATGAAAGTAACATACCAATGGTAAGCAGTATGGGCGCCGGTGGAAAACTGGATCCCACAAAACTGGAAGTGGTGGATATTTCCAAAACATACAATTGCCCTTTTGCACAACAGATCAGGAAAACATTAAAAACATACGGTATACGTAAAGGTATAACCGTTGTTTTCAGTCCCGAAGAATCTAATAAGGAAAGTCTGATGATGACTGATGGAAAGAACTATAAAAAATCGGCGTATGGAACCATCTCCTATATGCCTGCTACATTCGGAGCTGTAGCCGCATCTGTTGCTATCAGGAAATTGATAGGATTATAATTTGCAAGAATAAGAAATCATCACTTATTACAGGTTGGATTACTGATAAAAGACACTGTACAAAAAAAGAAACCTGGCTGGAATTTTATAACATAGAAGAAGACGGGCATAGTCTTACTGGAGAAATTCAGCGGTCAGAGAAATGGAATAAGCTGATCAATGAAAGAATTCAGGCAGCGTAGTTAAATAGGTTTCATCTTAAAATAAAATTTCCCGTATAAAATTTCAGAGAATACCAAAAACCCGGTGATTGAGCCGGGTTTTTAATTCAATTGTTATTGCAAAAAACAGATCTTAAAATATTTTATTATCAATTTTTCTTTCCCCTCACTGCCAGTAAATAGATCGGGATGCCGGCAAGTACAATAATAAACCCGGGCCAGGTGAAAGCAGGTTTATAAATGATAAGCAGTACACAAAATGTAATGGCCATCAAAATATAAATCGCAGGAAGAACCGGATATCCAAATGCTTTATAGGGTCTTTCCAGTTCAGGGCGTTTTTTACGAAGGATAAAAATCCCTGCAATGGTGAGTGCATAGAACATCACCACCACAAATGAGATCATATCCAGCAGGTCGCCGTACTTTCCACTCAGGCAAAGTAATGAGGCAACAAGGCACTGTATCCACAAAGCAAATTCAGGCACATTGTTTTTATTTAATTCACCTGTTTTTTTAAAGAACAACCCGTCTTTGGCCATGGTATAATACACTCTTGCTCCCGAAAGTATCAGTCCATTGTTACAGCCGAATGTAGAGATCATGATCATCACGGCAATAACATAAGCACCGATATTACCAAAGATCTTTGTGCTGGCAGCAACGGCAACTCTGTCCTGCGGCGCGGAAGCTATTTCATTAAGAGAAAGTACATTCAGGTACATCAGGTTGGCCGACACATAAATAAGTGTAACGATCAGCGTTCCAAGGAAAAGACTCAACCCGATATTTCTTTTAGGATTTCTTACTTCCCCTGCAATAAATGTTACATTGTTCCAGGCATCACTGCTGAAAATAGAACCTACCATTGAAGCTGCAATGGCGCCGAGAATGGCACTTCCGGCAACACCGCCTATAATAGTTCCGTCTGCAGAACGCGATGACATTTCCCATGCATGGGTCCAGTTGCTCGTCCATATGGTGGAGTCTTTGGCCATCAGGAATCCGAAAATGATCAGCCCGAAAAGTGACAATAATTTTATTACCGTAAATACTGTCTGAATCAACTTACCTCCCTTGATACCTTTTGTGTTAATATAGGTGAGAAAGATGATCATACCAATGGATAACAACTGTGCAGGATATACTTTAAAAATGCCCAAATGGAATAACAGGTTGGTGTCGTTTACTTCCAGTATCGGAATAAAATAACCTGCAAATTTTGAGAAGGCAACACCTACAGCTGCAATGGTTGCGGTTTGAATCACTGCGAAAAAACTCCATCCGTATAAAAATCCAGCTAGCGGATTGAAAGCTTCTTTCAGGTAAACATACTGGCCTCCGGCCTTTGGAAACATAGAACTTAACTCTCCATAACTGAGTGCTGCCGTTAAGGTCATAAAACCAGTTATCAGCCATACAGCGATCAGCCATCCTGCACTGCCAACGTTGCGGGTGATGTCGGCACTTACAATAAAAATTCCGGATCCTATCATGGAACCTGCAACAATCATCGTCGCATCCAGCAGGCCTAAGGAAGGTTTGAAAGTTTCGGTTGTATTATTCATACTGCATTTTATTAAATTAAATTCATAATGATAGAATTGTAAGTAAATTAATAATGAAATATAAGTCTTCTTTTTCTTATGGTATATTACATTAAGCGGCTTTCTGTAAAAGAGCTTCTCAAAAAAAAATATTTTTCAATGCGACTGATCATTTTATTTTTTATGATTGCCGGATGTTCGCCTCCTTACAATGAAATAATATTTTCAAATAAAAGTACCCAAGACCTGGATAGTGTTCATGTTTATATGAACCAGCACCTTTTGATCAGAAATTCAAAACTTAATAATGGCGATACCTTTTATAACAAGTTTGATGGGAGATATTTGGCAGGACATGATGTTGTTTTTAATGTAATTTGTTTCCGTAAAAAGGATACCCTTGCAACCGGATCTTTATTTTCAAATGATCTGGGATATGTTCCCTTGCTCACAAGAATAATCATAGATCAGAATTTTAAATTGAGATTTGAAGACAGCCGGTAATTTTTTATTTTATCCCTGCCTCCTTCATTCCTGTAAATGCAGGATCGCAATGGAATAAATTATACGTTGCTCTGAAATTTATAATTACTTTGTTAGCTATTGTTGTAGATACTATGAATGAAACTTTAGATCGTAAACTCACGCTCACCCATGCAACTGCCATCAATATGATAGATATGGTAGGTATTGGTCCTTTTATTACACTGCCAATGGTGATCAGTATGGTGAATGGTCCCTACTTTTTATATGCCTGGCTGGCTGGTGCTTTTTTATCTTTCGTGGATGCTATGATCTGGAGTGAACTCGGAACTACATTTCCAAAAGCAGGCGGCAGTTATAATTTTTTGAAAGAAGCATATGGTAAAAATTCAGCTGGAAAACTGATGAGCTTTTTATTTGTATGGCAAACCATGATACAGGCACCGCTGGTTATAGCTTCAGCGGCCATCGGCTTTGCAAAATATTTTTCTTACCTCGTGCCTTTAAATCCGGTGACCTCAAAAATAGTTAGCGGAAGCCTGGTGGTGATAGTGATCGCATTGCTGTACCGTAAAATTGAAGCTATCGGAAAAATAAGTGTTGTGCTTTGGTTTACCGTGATCGGAACTATTTTATGGATCATCGGTGGCGGAATTTCGCATGGAAATATGCTGCAACCGGTAATGCATATGAATGACGGACTCACCATGAATTATGCCTTCATCGCAGCCATCGGATTTGCCAGTGTTAAAACAGTGTACAGTTACCTGGGATATTATAACGTTTGCCACCTCGGTGGAGAAATCATCAACCCGGAAAAAAATATACCTAGAAGTATGTTTATTTCCATTGCCGGAATTGCCATATTGTACCTGCTGATGAACATCAGTGTGGTAAGTGTGATTCCATGGCAACAGGCCAAAGACAGCGAATTTGTGTTAAGTGTATTCATAGAACACATCAATGGAACAGCAGCAGCCAATATAATAACGGCCATGATTCTTGTTGTTGCATTTTCTTCTGTGTTTTCAGCAACGCTTGGGTATAGTCGTATTCCCTATGCTGCCGCAGCGGACGGTGATTTTTTCAGGGTGTTTGCAAAATTGCATCCTTCCAAACATTTCCCCTATGTGTCGCTGTTATTTTTAGGTGCCGTCGCTTTCATTTTTTCATTGCTTTTCCGGCTCGGAGATATCATCAATGCCATTTTAGCCATGCGTATCCTCATCCAGTTCATTGGGCAGGGTGTTGGATTGATACTTTTAAAACGTAAAAGAACACATCCGTCAAACGGGTATAAAATGCCACTCTATCCGGTTCCTGTATTGGTGGCCATAGCAGTGTGGTTATTCATACTCTATTCTACAGGAATGCAAATGATATTGTATGGATGCATCGTGATCACGCTGGGAGCCATCGTTTATTTTATAAAAGCAAAATGGTTGAATGAATGGCCATATATTGCAAAACAAAATACCAGGAAAGCATAATGGTTTTGTTTTTGCATCTATTCTGAAAATTCAACGAGATGCGATCAGTCTTCTATATTTTTTCAGTGCTTTTTCTGATAAGTTGTAATAAAAAATTGGAACTCACAGAAGTTATTATATTAAATGATTTTCCTTCCGGTTCTGCAATGGTCAGTTCCGGTAACAATATTTATCTCGCCGGGGATGATGCGAATGTTATCTGCGTCACAGATAAAAATTTCAAAGTTATAGATACCATTCTGCTTCAGCAATATGACGGTAAACGAATTCCTAAACCTGTTAAACACGATATAGAAGCAGCCACATTGGTTCATATCCATAAACAACCGCACATTTTGTTTGCAGGTTCAGGATCATTATCACCTTACCGTAATACGGTCACGTTACTGAATGTACAAAGCGGTTCAAAAGATACTATAGATGTTCAGCCTTTTTACAACAGAATTGTACAGGAAGGAATAGAACAACTGAATATTGAAGGTGCCGCCACAACTTCCAATAACATAGTACTGGCTAACCGGGGCAATAAAAGCTACCGTAAAAATCACCTGGTATTTACAACCGCTAATTTCTGGATGGATCAGCAGAATGCTGACATTCAAATTATGACAGTTGGAATAAATGAGGATACGACGGTATTTAATGGTGTATCCGGATTGGAATATTCTTCTCAATATGATAAACTGATTCTGACGGTTTCCACAGAAGACACTTACGACACTCACGGAGATGGTGCCATTGGTAAAAGTTATTTATGGATCATCAACGACTTCTCTTCTAAAAAAAGAAGGTCAGCTATAAACCCTGACAGGATCATAGAACTTGAACAGATTGATAAACGATTTGCAGGGCAAAAAATAGAATCCGTTTGTATACTGGATGAAAACAGGAAGCAAATGACACTTGGATTGGTAGCGGATAACGATGATGGTGCCAGCGTGCTGTTTAAATTGCTGATCTCGAAATAATTTTGTACATTCAAAAAAAACGAGAATGAAAACAAATTATTTTTTATTCTTTATGGGTTGTACGTTTTTGTTCATATTTGAATCGAAAGGCCAGTCACAACCAACCAACCGGGTAGATAAGGTATTAGAAAAAAAATTTTCATACCAGTCTGCTGTTCAGCAAAAAATAAAAATAAACACGCAGCCAGATTCTGAAATACCTGTTCATACTTTTTCATTTATGGAACTTCCCCTTGATCATATGCAATGTGCTGTAAATGTTTTTCCGTGTACACCGATACCCGTTTCAACAAATAAGGGAAACGCTGTGTTGATGCCTAATGTATTCAAATAGAAAACATTATTTGCATAAATGCATTCACGTTTATTTTAAGATAAGGTTATTGGCTTTCCACTGTACAAATAATTGTATAGTACTGTCTGATAATTTTGCATGACGCATAGGCATGAATCCGGGTTCTGCAGGATCTTTTTTTAAACGCCTGATGATATCATCAATATATTCAGTAGCTGCGGTATAATTATCCAGCGGCTCTTTCTTTCCTTTTCCTGAAATATGACAGGGGCTGCAGGAATTTTGTATCAACGGTGCAATATCTTTTTCAAAGGTAATACTAACAATAGGTTTTGCATTGGAAACGGTCTGTGCTTTTTTTGAAGTATTGCAGAACTGGAAACTGATCACGATCAACAGCAGTGCAGTTGTAAAAATTTGTTTTTTCATTTGAATATGTATTTCACAACTTACACATAATAAAGAAATGTTGTGCGATGTAATTATAAAACGGAAATATTATTATCACACCCGATTGCAGTGGAAAGCCCGGAGCCTCCAGGCGAGGACTTGCAGCGAAAAGCGGGACAAATGAATCGTTCAGGAACGGGATTAACTGTGCAAAAAAAATATTTTGATTTGCCGACATTTATTTTCATGGCAACATCATTGTGTCACTCACTTGTACAGTTGTGCATGTGGCAAATTCGGAGGCAGATTAAAAACGGGCTGTTGTCGGTAATTCAACTAAGGTATTATGAATACAACGAAGCTGGATACCCTCACGAGGGTATTTTGATTTTTATAACAAATATTTCGGGGTGTAAAATGTATAATGAGCATTTTAAATCGTACAATTTCATATCAATACCCAGAATACACCTTATCTCATTTACAATTTAATGTTTATAGGATGTTGTGTAAGCCTTATCCTATTTTCTAAAAAGCAAAACCACCCGGTTTTCAGGTGGTTGTTATGGTATGTTATAGTACTTGCCGGAATCATCATTTATTTTTTTGTTCAATGATCAAAGTCATAATAGGTGTCAATTTAGCTATAGGTTCAATCCCGCATCTCGTATCCCGCATCTCGTATCCCACAACCCGCATCTTGTATCCCGCATCCCGCTATTTATTCTTAAACGCTGCTATTGCATTTTTTGAAAATGAACTCAAAATCAGCCTGCCGCTGATAGCCGCTCTTTCTTTTAATAATGTATCCCAGTTTTCCGTTCCATGCCAGAATACTTTTTTCAATTCTGCCATAGCCTGGGGGCTTGAATGTGCCAGTGTATTCGCCAGTTTTGCAACAGATTCGTCCATACCATTTATATCAGGATGTACTTCTGCGAACAGGCCTTTCTTTTTAGCCCATTCACTGTTGCGCCACATAGTTGCATCGATGCTTAAAGCACTGAAAGCGGCAGTGCCTATTTTTCTTTCAACGGCTGGTCCTACAACAAAGGGACCGATACCAACGGCGAGTTCACTCAATTTTATATCTGCTTTTTCAACGGCTATTGCATAATCAGCAGCAGCTGCCAGGCCAACACCACCACCCACACATTTGCCCTGAACACGGGCTATGATGAATTTGGGACATTTACGCATTTCGTTGATCACATTAGCAAATCCGCTGAAAAACAGCAGCCCTGTTTTTTCATCGCTGATCTGTATCAGTTCATCAAAACTGGCACCTGCGCAAAAACTTTTATCACCTGCACTTTGCAATACGATCACCTTTGTTTCATCATGATGTGCAGCATAATGAATTTCCTGTGCCATGGAAGCCAGTATTTTTCCCGGCAACGAATTGGATTGCGGATGATAAAATTCTATTGTGGTAACGCCGGCATGTGTTTCTGATTTTACATAACCATGTGTGTGATGATCGCTCATTGAATTAAATTTTATTTTTCATTTGAACCATAGTGAGAATAGTGCCAACACCCGTTGCTTCGTCGGTATCATCAAATATTTCAACATACCATTTTACAATACCTTTCGGAATATCAAATCCTTTTGGCATTTCTATATCTGCCGGTTTATCTTTTGATTCCTGTGCCGTTTTTTCTTTGCAGGTAAAACGAATATACACAGATGTTCCCGGATAAACAGGTTTGGTAAATCGCAGTTCGTCGATGCCATAATTCAGCAGAACAGGATTTTTTTCAAAGCTGTCCACGAACAATCCGGCGGCGGCACTGATGATGAAATAACCGTGTGCGACCTGCCGGTCAAACATGGTTCCGTCAAAATCAGTATTTGTTTTATGAGCATAAAAATGATCGCCGCTCAGCTCTGCAAATTTATTGATATCTTCTTCAGTGATCAGTCTTTTGGCGGTAACGATCTGGTCTCCGATTTTGAGATCTTCAAAATATTTTTTAAAGGGATGTGTGCCCGGATCTTTTCCTTTCGCATGCGGTTGGTATACATTACTTATGGCTGTAATCATAGTGGGCGATCCCTGGATAGCCGTACGCTGTAAATAATGTTTTACACCCCGCAGTCCGCCCATTTCTTCTCCACCGCCTGCTCTTCCCGGTCCGCCATGTACCAGCGACGGCAATGGGGAGCCGTGGCCTGTGCTTTCTTTCGCACATTCATTATTTAAAACTAAAATTCTTCCATGATGTGTGGCTGCTCCGATTACATACGATTTTGCAATGGAAGGATCTGCCGTAACGATGCTGGATACCAGGCTTCCCTTTCCTTTTTTGGAAAGAATCACGGCTTCCTCAATTTCTTTATAAGGCATGATGGTACTCACCGGCCCGAATGCTTCCACATTATGAGGTTCGTAAGCATCATGCGGTGTATCGTTCATCAATAAGACCGGGCTTAAAAAAGCGCCTTTCTCTGCATCTGCATCAATAACAGAAACACTGTCCAGTGAACCATACAAAATGCTGGAAGATGCCAGTAATTTCTGCACCTGGTTTCTTACTTCCTGCCTTTGTCCTAAACCGGCCAGTGAACCCATTCTTACTTTTTCATTAGCAGGATTACCGATCGGTGTTTTTTGTAATTCAGGAATAAGTGCTTTCCATACATCTTCCATTTTATTTTCCGGAACAAATATGCGACGAATGGCTGTACATTTTTGTCCGGCCTTAACGGTCATCTCTCTCTTAACTTCTTTAATAAAAATATCCCACTCCGGTTGACCCGGTGCCACATCTGTTCCCAGTACAATACAGTTTAATGAATCTGCTTCCTTATTAAAAGGAACGCTTTCTGAAAGTATGGTGGGATGGGATTTTAATTTCAATCCAGTACTTGCAGAACCAGTGAATGTTACAACGTCCTGTGCATGTACGAAGTTGAGCATATTACCTGCGCTTCCACATAATAATTGTAAAGCACCATCCGGTAAAATTTTTGAATGGATGATCTCTCTCACAACAGCTTCTGTTAAAAAACTGGTGACAGTTGCCGGTTTTACGATAGCGGGCATTCCTGCCAGTAAATTCACAGCAATTTTTTCGAGCATTCCCCACACCGGAAAATTATAGGCATTGATATGTACCGCAACACCTTCTTTGGGAACAAGAATGTGATGTCCCATAAAAGTGTTCATCTTTCCCAAAGGGATGGCCTCTCCATCCAGGCAAAAAGTTTCATCCGGTAATTTTCTTCTGAGAGATGCATTCGAAAATAAATTACCGATACCACCTTCTATATCTATCCAGCTGTCTACTCTTGTTGCGCCGGTAAGTGCACTCACCGCATAAAATTTTTCTTTTTTCTCCATGAGGTGCATGGCAAGCGCACGAAGCATTCTTCCTCTTTCCTGGAATGTCATTTTACGCAATGCAGGATTTCCTTTTTCACGGGCATATATAAATAACTGTTCCATATCTATTCCATCCGTAGATGTTCTTGATATCAATTCACCTGTTATCGCATTGTATAATTGCTGTCCTTCTCCGTCACCGGCTATCCATTTTCCGGTTATATAATTTTCTAGATTTTTCATTGTTGATGTTGAGTAAACAAATTTAGTGTTTTACTACAAAGGGCATGGTGAGTTTTATGCTAAATGGATTTCACGCAAAGAGGCAAAGCATCGCAAGGAAAGCAACGATCTTAGTGTTTAAAACAATCCGAATTGTTTCAGGTGATGCGCAACATGCTTGTAATGCAACAATATCCATTCTTCTTTATTCAATTCACCAAAAGCCGGGTGCAAGGTGGTTGCGGAAGGTTTTTTCCGGAAGTATTCAAAAAAATCATCTACTGATTTTTTGAGCATTTCCTTAGCTTCTGCGAAACTTTTGGATGTAACAGGAAGGGTTTCTTCACCCAGAACAGAAGCAGGAGCTTTGGTATTTTCTTTAAAAGGGATATCGCTTTGTAAAAAGGCTTTGTATTTAGGAAGATGTTCTTCCGGAATGGCAAGGTTGAAATGGATTTGCCCGGATGATACTTTAAAAAAGGAAGTTACATGCTCCGTCATCTGCCAGGCATTCATCTTTCCCCATGCAGCGGGTGCATTTTCGCCGAGCGAATCGATCGCAGTCAAAAAGTCTGTTCGTATGAATTTTTCTTTATCGGTCATTTCACCTGGATCCTTGAATCAATTTCAGCACAAAGTGAATGAAAGATCTGGTCAATACTGCCTTCCCCTTTCACCATTACTACTTTGTTGAACTGTCTGTAATAATCAGCTACGGCAGCTGTTTTATTATGATATTCTACGATGCGGGCACGGATCACATTTTCATTATTGTCGTCACTCCTTCCGCTTGTTTCGCCTCTTTTCAGTAATCGTTTAACCAGTTCTTCTTCGCTTACTTCCAGGGCAAGCATGATAGCGATGGATTCTTTTTTAAGATCCATTAATTTATCGAGTGCTTCCGCCTGAGCCGACGTACGCGGGAATCCATCAAATAAAAAACCTTTTGCATGAGGATTGTCGTCCAGTGCAGAACTGATCATGCCGATCACCACTTCATC
>JANNZE010000542.1:0-7332 GCA_031410455.1 Chitinophagaceae bacterium
AAGCAGTTAAACCCTGGTTCAGGGCCTCATCCAGTTCTTCTTTTTTGAACACAATTCCACCACCTGTACCGCCTAATGTGAAAGAAGGCCGTATAACAAGTGGAAACCCGATCTGCTGTGCAAATTCTTTACCTTCTAAAAATGAATTGGCAATTTTAGCTGAACAAACCGGAATATTCATTTCGATCATCCAATTCCGGAATTTTTCCCGGTCTTCCGCTTTATCAATTGCTTTGATGTCAACTCCGATCAGCTTTACATTATACTTTTCCCATATACCCAGCTCATCCGCCTCTTTACAAAGATTCAATGCGGTTTGTCCACCCATAGTTGGCAACACGGCATCTATTTTATTTTCTTCCAGAATCTGTTCTATACTTTCAATGTTGAGAGGCAGAAGATATATTTTATCAGCCATCATCGGGTCCGTCATGATGGTAGCCGGATTACTGTTGATGAGAATAACCTTTATTCCTTCTTCGCGGATGCTCCTGGCAGCCTGTGTACCCGAATAATCAAATTCACAGGCCTGGCCAATGATGATAGGGCCGCTTCCGATAATTAATACTGACTGGATATTTTTTTTTAATGGCATGTAGCTTTGCCTTTGAGATGGCGTACAAAAGTAAACGGAATAACATGGCCTGCAAAAAATGATCACCGGGAAATGGATACTATTTTATTTCAAACACCGCAAACCCTCTCCTGATCTGTATTTGAGAAAAAAAGAAAGTTAATGCTGGTTATGCACAATCATTATATCGGCTTAATTCACTTTTTTTGGTAATTCGTTTGATAAAGAGCAGAAATGAGAAAAAGCATATTGGTAATAAGTTATGTATTGTTTTGGGTAAGCCTGAATGCACAGGTTCCAAAATATCCGCAGAATTATTTTATATGGCCGGTTGGAGCAGAGCTGGCACTGGCTGCCAATTTTGGTGAATTACGTCCCAACCATTTTCATATGGGTCTTGATTGCAGAACGGCGCAACGTGAAAACCTGCCGGTGTATGCAGCAGCCGACGGATATGTTGCTAAAGTTAAAATTGAACCCGGTGGTTTTGGCAGGGCCATATACATAAATCATCCCAACGGCCTCACTACTTTATATGCACACCTGAACGCATTTTATCCTGCACTGGAATCATATGTAAAACAACAGCAATACAAGCAGGAAAAATGGAATGTGTTCCTGGATATACCTCCCAATATTTTATCTCTGAAGAAAGGCGATTTTATAGCCAATAGCGGCAATACCGGAGGTTCCCAGGGGCCGCACCTGCACTTCGAAATCAGGGACACGGAATCAGACAAAGTGCTTAACCCTTTATTATTCGGATTTCCCATCAGAGATAATATTGCTCCTGATATTATCCGCCTGGTGGTGTACGACAGATGCATTAGTACTTATGAACAAACCCCAAAAACCCTTTCGCTGAAAAAACAAAATGGTGTATACGTGGCCACAGCCGGAAAGCTGATCTTTAATACGGACCGAATCAGTTTCGGCATCACAGCATACGACCGTTATGCTGGTTCTACCAGCCAGAATGGAATTTATTCGGCATCGGTTGCAGACAATGGAATTACAAAATGCCGTTTTGTGATGGACAGTATCAATTATGATGAAACAAGATACCTGAATGCGCATATTGATTATAAATGGAAAGCCGGTGGCGGTTCTTATATTCAGCATCTATCGAGGCTGCCGGGCAATTATTCTATTATTTATAAAGGGCCTGGAGACGGCGTTATATCTCTGGAAGACGAACAGGCCCATGAGATAGACATCACCGTTAGCGATGCAGCAGGAAACAGATCACTCATTCGGCTGAATGTACAGGCTGGCAACAGCAGAACATCTTCTTCCGCTTCCACCGGCACAACATTTTTTGCGCCGGGTTTTGTAAATGTTTTCGAAAATGAAAAAGTGCGTATCGTATTAGGTGAAAAATGTTTGTACGATTCTTTCCGTTTCCGCTATACAAATTTTGCAGGGAAAAATGGAATGGTTCACCAGTTGCACAACGCCGGTGTTCCGGTTCACCAGTATTTTCCGGTGAGTATCAAACCTGATTTTCCGGTGTCTGATACAGGAAAAATTATCATGAAAAGAACTTACGGTACAAAAGAAGATTATGCAGATGCTACCTTCAGCAATGGCTGGTATTATGCAAATTTCCGGGAGCTTGGAAATTTTGAGCTCATTGTTGATGAAACACCACCTGTTATCTCGCCTGTTTCTGTTTCAAAAAACCGCATCGTTTTCAGCATCGTGGACGATACCAAAATCTTGAAAAACTTCAAACCTTCACTGAACGGAAAATGGATCCGTTTCAGCAATGATAAAGGCCGCACATTCATGTATGATATGGATGAAAATGTTCAGCCCGGCAACAATTCCTTAACTATAGTTGTTGAAGATATGGCCGGCAACAAATCAGAACGCACGGTAAATTTTATACATTAATGAAAGCATTAGCAGAATTACAAAAAGCACCTGCTTTTAAAGGCACGGATCAAAACGGAAAAACGATTTCATTAAAAGACTTTGCCGGCAAAAAACTGGTGGTCTATTTTTATCCCAAAGATCTTACGCCTACCTGCACCGTACAGGCATGTAACCTGAGAGATAATTTTTCAGCACTTACAAAAAAAGGTATTTATATCGTAGGTATAAATGCGGATGATATGGCAATGCATCTGAAATTTGCCGGCAAGCATGAATTACCTTTTCCGCTGATTGCGGACACTTCCCATGCTATCATAGAAAAATTTGGTGTATGGGGCGAAAAAATGTTGTATGGAAAAAAGTATATGGGACTTTTCCGCACCACTTTCCTGATAGATGAAAAAGGTATCATTCAAAAGATCATCACCAAACCAAAAAGCAAAGATCATGCAACTGAAATACTCAGTGCCTGGAAAGAAATAGATGAAAAAATTTGATGTATACATCCGGGAGAATTCATGGATCGCAAAATTTGCTGCAAAGAAACTGAAAGCCGTTTCCATGGCAATAGTGATCGGCTCTACCATTCACCTGTACAATACCTCCAAAGAAAATTTCATCAGCAATGAGAAATGGCTGAAACATGAAATGTGTCATGTGCAGCAATACAGGAAATACGGATTCCTGAATTTCATTTTTAAATATCTCCTGGAAAGTTTCCGTAACGGTTATCAGAACAACCGCTACGAGATTGAGGCGCGCATTGCCGAAAACAATTAACGGATCAGCCATTGTACTTCACCGAATGAAATACTTTCAGGATGATCTTTTAAATGCAATTGCCCGTACTGATCCACATGATCTACCAATCCTGTGAATACAACCGACTCTTTTTTGAAACTTACAACCTCGCCTTTTTTATACAGCATTTCATTGTAATGGTTCATGATACCGGGATCAGGATTTTCCACAGCAGCTATTAGCCAAACCTGTAATTCCTTCGCCTGGTCTATCACATCATATTCCACCCCTGTAATCTGCCGTATACTGGTGGCCATTTCCAGGTTTTCAAAATGTTGCTGATTGATGTTAATGCCTGTTCCTACAACCGACCATAACCACTCATTTCCCCTGATGATATTCTCTATCAGAATTCCCCCTGACTTTCTGTCACGCCACATCAGGTCATTGGGCCACTTGATCTTAAAATTTTCACCGGTTATTTTTTTCAGAAAATTGCAACAGGCAACGGAAATCATGGCATTGAATGCATATGCTTTTTCCAAACGATAGCCATGTGTACGCAAAACAATACTCATCATAATGTTGCAGTCGGGTTCACTTTCCCATTGTTTGGAACGTTGTCCTTTTCCGGCTGTTTGGTACCTCGCAAACCACGCCATGCCATGTTTTGCCATACCCGCATGAACCATTCCGGTGGCATAGTTGTTGGTACTATCGATGCTATCTAATATGCTAAAAATGGGCATCTGTTGCATATTGTCAAAAACGGTGAAAAAAGAGTTGTACTTTTGATGATATTGTGCACCAAAGGTACAAGCAACTCATCTCATGGCAAATTCCATGATTACATAACAAAATAAAATTTCGATTGAGCAATCTGAACTTATTAAACGAGCGCAAAAAAAGCAGCACAAAGCTGACGAAGAGCAGCAAAATTTTCAAAACCATCATCAGCGGGATCCAGGATAAAAAAGGTGAGAATATTGTAAGTCTTGATCTCCGGAAAATTCCGGAAGCAGTGGCAGATTTTTTTATCATCTGTGAAGCCAACAATCCGCAATTATTAAGAGCAATAGCGGATAATGTGGAGCATGAAGTACAGGAAAGATGTGGCGAAGCGGCTTACAAACATGAAGGAAGGCAGGCACAGCAATGGATCCTTATTGATTACGTTAACATCGTGGTTCATGTAATGTTACCGGAGCCCCGCAAATTTTATCAGTTGGAAGAAATGTGGAGCGATGCACCACAATCTGAACATAACGGCTAATACCCTACAATAACAGTTTGAAACTATGAATCAAAACAGCAAAAAAAAGCTTCCTCCAGGCAATATTCCACCTTTGGACGACCCGAAAAAGAAAAATAAATTTAATATCTACTGGATATACGGTATTCTTTTCATCCTGATGATCGCCTATAACCTGTTCCGGAATGTAAATACTGCAGGAGTGGAAACAGATCAGCAGAAATTTTACATCATGAACAAACAGGGAGATGTAGATAAGATAAAAACCATCCGTAACAAAAAACTGGTTCGTGTGTGGATCAACTCTGACAGCCTGAAAGCGAAAGCCGGTTTATATCGCAGTCTTTTGCAGGATCCCCAGGATCAGAAAAAATATGAAACGGCCACTAAAGTAAATCAGCCTCAGTTATACTTCAGTATTATTGATGATAAAACTTTTGCTGCACAATATGATAAATTTATTGAGCAGAATCCAACTGTAACAAAGGCACCCGATTCACCTGATGAAGAAGGAGAATGGTTCAGCCAGTTGATCAGCACCTTATTACCCATACTTCTTATCGCATTCCTTTTCATATTGATGATGCGTAAAGTTGGCGGACCAGGTGGAAGCGGCGGACCGGGTGGTATTTTCAGCATTGGAAAATCCAAAGCAACTTTGTTTGATAAAGGCACACGCGTTAATATCAATTTCCATGATGTGGCAGGTTTAGACGAAGCCAAAGTGGAAGTAATGGAGATCGTAGACTTTCTGAAAAATCCTAAAAAATATACCGCACTCGGTGGAAAAATTCCTAAAGGCGCTTTACTGGTAGGTCCTCCGGGAACAGGTAAAACATTATTGGCAAAAGCCGTGGCAGGTGAAGCACAGGTTCCGTTCTTCAGTTTGAGCGGAAGTGATTTCGTGGAAATGTTTGTTGGTGTGGGCGCCAGCCGTGTGAGAGATCTGTTTAAACAGGCACGCGAAAAAGCACCTTGTATCATTTTCATCGATGAGATTGATGCTATAGGCCGTGCACGTGGCAAGAATGTGATGATGAGCAATGATGAGAGAGAAAATACACTCAACCAGTTGCTCGTGGAAATGGATGGATTCGGAACCGACCTTGGAATCATCATCCTGGCAGCAACCAACAGACCCGATGTACTGGATACAGCCCTGCTTCGTCCGGGAAGATTCGATCGCCAGATCACCATTGACAGACCAGATCTTTCTGGCCGTGAGGCGATCTTTAAAGTACATTTAGGTCCTATCAAAATTTCCCAGAAATTAGATATTCATAAACTGGCTGAACAAACGCCCGGCTTTGCCGGAGCAGATATTGCCAACGTTTGTAATGAGGCCGCTCTTATCGCTGCCAGGAAAAATAAAGAAGCAGTTGACATGAGTGATTTCCAGGATGCAATTGATCGTGTTATCGGCGGACTGGAAAAAAAGAACAAGATTATTTCGCCTGATGAAAAAGAGATCATTGCTTATCACGAAGCCGGCCACGCTATTTGTGGTTGGTATCTGGAGCATGCTTATCCTTTATTAAAAGTAACCATCGTTCCGAGAGGAACTGCTGCTTTGGGATATGCACAATACACACCGAAAGAACAATATCTCTATAATACTGATCAGTTGATAGACCAGATTTGTATGACTTTAGGTGGAAGAGCCAGTGAACAAATTTTCTTTGGAAAAATCAGCACGGGTGCCAGCAACGACCTTCAACAAATCACTAAGATCGCATACAGCATGGTTACTGTTTATGGCATGAGCGAAAAAGTGGGAAACATCAGCTATTACGATCCTGCACAGGAAAATTATTTCACCAAACCTTATAGCGAAGAAACAGGTAAAGCAATTGACCAGGAAGTAAAAAGACTGATAGATGAAGCTTATATAAAAACAAAAAAACTACTCACGGAAAAAAGAAATGATGTGGAATTGCTCGCCAAAGAATTACTGGTGAAAGAAGTACTTTTCAAAAGTGATGTGGAAGCTTTGATCGGCAAACGCCCTTATGAAGAGAAAAAAATTCTGGATATTGAACCTGAAGCAATGGTTGATAATGTCCCTTCACCTTCTCTTCCGGATGAATTAAAAAATCCTCCGCAAATCTGATAAAATGGCCACTTCAAAGGCAAAGGAAAACATACTGAAGAAAATAAGGCAGGCACTGAGTCATCCGGTGCCTTTGCCTTTTCCGCAAAGTGAAGGAACACAATCTGTATTTCATCCTCCTGCTGATGACAGTACTGTGGTTTTCGCAGAAACATTTACCCGGCTGCAGGGGAAATTTGCTTATTGTACGGACGCGGCAGACATGAAACTGCAACTTTCTCATTTGTTCCGAAACCGTCCATGGTCTAAATATTATTTTACCGATCCGGTAATCGTGGGTCTGCTGGAAGATTCCTTTCCGGTGTACACCGATCTTCCGTCGTGCGATGTAGCAATAACCACCTGCGAATATTTATCTGCCAGAACCGGAACGATCGTATTGAGTGCAGCGCAACATAAAGGAAGAACCAGCAGCGTATATGCACCGGTTCATATCTGCATCGCTTATACCAGCCAGTTACGCAACGACATCCGGGATGTTTTCATATCCCTGAAAGAAAAGCACGGAAATAATTTTCCGTCCCTTGTTACATTCGCCACAGGGCCAAGCCGTACGGCAGATATTGAAAAAACACTGGTAACGGGTGTACACGGACCAAAAGAAGTATATTGTTTCCTGGTTGATGATCAGGGAACAACTTAAATAAATTGTATGACACCTTTCCTCTTTGTATACGCTTCTCTGCGCAGCGGATTTAAAAGTTCTGCCTACGCCTACATTACACAATTCTTTGAACTGGTTGGTGAAGCAGAAGTGGACGGCCAGTTCTATTTGCT
>JANNZE010000543.1:0-4765 GCA_031410455.1 Chitinophagaceae bacterium
CTCTTTCTTTTTCTGCAGCTATCGCACAACCTAAAAAAGTAGTGGCCGACAGGATCGTTGCAGTAGTAGGTAATAAAATTATCCTGGAAAGTGATGTCACCAATTCATTGATGGATATGGAACGCCAGGGAGTTGAATTGCCCCCTGATGCCAAATGTTTAACGCTTGAACAAAGTATGGGCATAAAGGCTTTGGTATTACAGGCGGAAAAGGATTCACTTCCGATCACAGACGAAGAAATTGACCTGGCCATCGACAACCAGATACGTGGTTTCATTAATGCATACGGATCAAAAGACGAACTGGAAAGGGTAGCACAGCGTTCCGTTTACCAGCTGAAAGAAGATTTCCGTGAAGGATTCAGAGAGCGGAAACTCGCAGAATCCATGCGTAATAAAATAGTAGAGAATGTAAAGATCACTCCGAATGAAGTGAAGGCATATTTTGAAAAAATTCCAACTGACAGTCTTGCATTATATGAGAGTGAAGTGGAGATCGGGCAGATCGTAAGTTTTCCAAAAGCGAGCCGTGATGCAGAAGAATATGCGATCGAACAACTGAACGATTACAAGAAACAGATAGAATCAGGGAAAAGAGATTTTAAAGCAGTTGCTTCTTTATATACAGAAGATCCGGGTAGTAAGGAACGTGGCGGTATGTACGAAGTTAACCGCAACAACAAAGATTTTGATCCCATCTGGATGTCTAAAGCATTTACTTTGAAAGAAGGTCAGATCAGCGCACCTTTCAAAACACGTTTTGGATATCATATCATTCAACTGGTGAGCAGAACCGGTGATGATGCAGTGATACGTCACATATTAAAAGTACCCCAGGTTACGCAGGTAGAATTAAAAAATGGATATAATAAACTGGATTCTGTTCGTGCAAAATTAATTGCTGGTACTATAGAATTCGGAACTGCTGTGAGCAGGTTCAGTGAAGATGATGCCAGTAAATTTACAGCAGGAAGATTACAGGGAAAGGATGGTTCAGGATTTTTAACCCTTGATCAGCTGGATAAAGATATCATTCCTATTATCCGGAATATGAACCCGGGAGAATATTCTGCGCCGGTTGAATTTACAGATGAGCGTGGTAAAAAAGGTGTGCGTATCGTTTATCTCATCAGCCGTTCACAACCACACCGCGAAAATCTGAAAGATGATTACAGTAAGATAGCAGCACGTGCCATGGAATTAAAAAAAGAAGAAGCACTGGAAACCTGGTTTAAAACCAAGATCAAAACCTATCACATTGAAATAGACAAAGATTTCCAGGGATGTGCTACCTTACAGAAATGGCTGGATGCTGCGAAAGCCGCCAAATTATAAATGATGTTGAAAAATAAAAATAGAAACGTTCCGGTAACATATCGGAACGTTTTATGTTTGCATAGGTTTAAAACAATAAATTGATAGACAAAAAATTAAATATCGGAAAAGAAGAACGTGCTGTACTCATAGGCATGATCAAGAAAGATGAAACTGAATTACAGGTTACAGAATACCTGGATGAACTGGCATTTTTGGCTGAAACAGCCGGTGCTGTAACTGTAGCACGTTTCACGCAAAAAATGATGAAGCCTGACAGCAAAACTTTTTTAGGAAAAGGAAAGCTGGAAGAGATTAAGCAATATATTTTATCGAAAGGAGATATTGATATCGTAATATTTGATGATGAACTTACCGGTTCGCAGATCATCAATATTGAAAAAGCAATCGATAAAAAAACAATCGACCGTTCAGATCTCATCCTGGATATTTTTGCTGCGCGGGCTCAAACGGCACAGGCAAAAACGCAGGTGGAGCTGGCGCAGTATCAATACATTCTTCCGCGACTGAAAGGTATGTGGAAGCACTTAGAGCGACAAGGCGGAGGCGTTGGAACCCGTGGTCCCGGTGAAACAGAAATTGAAACAGACAGAAGGATCGTTAAAGACAAGATCGCATTATTAAGAAAGCGCCTCGCAGAAATAGATAAACAATCTTTTACACAAAGAAAAGAAAGGGGAGAATTTATAAGAGTCGCCCTGGTTGGATATACCAACGTGGGAAAATCCACTATCATGAATGTGCTGAGTAAAAGTGATGTGTTTGCAGAGAATAAATTATTTGCAACGCTGGACACCACCACGCGGAAAGTGGTATTTGAGCAAAGTCCTTTTTTATTAAGTGACACCGTTGGATTCATCAGGAAATTACCACATCACCTGGTAGAAAGTTTTAAAAGTACATTGGATGAAGTACGAGAAGCGGATATATTATTGCATGTGGTAGATATCTCACATCCGCGATACGAAGAGCAACTGAATGTGGTGAATTCAACTTTACATGAACTGGGTGCTGGTGAAAAGCCTACGATCACCATTTTTAATAAAATGGACCGGTATGAAGCCAATACATTTGATGAATGGCTGGAAGATGGAGTGAAGCAGGATATTCTTCGTGAATTGAAGGAACGCTGGCAAACGGAAACCAAAGGTAATTGTGTATTTGTTTCCGCTACTCAAAAAATGAATATTGATGAGTTGCGCCAGACCATACTGAATAAAGTAAGGGATATGTACCGTATACGCTATCCCTATAAAGCGGAATATTTTTATTGATGCTGAATTGGTATAAACTGGAGGAACCTGCAGGAAATAGTCCGGTAGAAATAAAGATCGGCAGTAAAAAAGTTTGTATAACAATGCACTTAGATAAATTACAGGCTTGTGCTGCCAGGTGCCCGCATGCGGGAGGTGCCATGGCCGGCGGATATGTAGATGCGCTGGGAAACATTGTTTGTCCTGTGCATCATTATCGTTTTTCATTGCAGAATGGCAGAAATACGAGCGGGGAAGGTTATTTTTTAAAAATTTATAAAGTAGAAGAGCGGGAAGATGGGTGGTATATTGGTTTGGAAGAATAATTCCCTGAAAAAGGTTTTTTGATAGAAAAGCCTGAAAAAAAATCGACAACATTTTTTTTAAGAATAAAAAATCTCTATTTTTGCCGACCCAATTACAGTGTACATCAAAATTGGTAAGCATATTCCTCCTTAGCTCAGTTGGTTAGAGCATCTGACTGTTAATCAGAGGGTCTCAGGTTCAAGTCCTGAAGGGGGAGCAACTACCATAAAGGGTTTCAGAAAATGAAACCCTTTTTCTTTTTATCACTACGACACATTTCCAACACTTTGCTGTTTTTTATAGCTTCAATTATTCAGCAGTCCCAGGCGGTGCTGTCTTCTTTTTAATCATCTGATTTTGTCCAATAACCGGCCACAGGATGTAAAATTGGTTATTTGTATGTTGACTTTGAATGCGGTACGTATCTTTAAAAATACAAGCGTGTGGTTTTACTATAACTTGTAACCGGATAATAAATTTCCAATAAACTGTAACAAAAAACCGACGCAAGGGAAATATTATCAATAAGTAGTAATTGTACTACAACAATAAAAAAATATTACCCAGAATTAATACAGACTTAATCCTGAATGTATCTATAAACTTATTATATTTACATCCCGATTTCAATCCTTCCGAAATATCATCAACACAAAAAAGCATCCCCCTGATAACATTTTAATACTGCCAGTACAGGCAACTGTACCGGATATACTTATACTTATTTTTTAAAAACAAACAGACATCTATGCAGGTTTCTACACAAACTTCCACTACAACGATTTCGAAATCCTTAAGAGTAATCGTATCGTTGCTAATGCTGATGGTTTTGTCTTTTGGCTCTAATGTGAGCTGGGGGCAGACGAATCCGGCAGCTTTTGCTTTGTCGGGGGGGAATTTTACCTTTACAACTCAAACAGCTACTAACACTACTTACCCAACCAATATGCAAGGTTGGACTACAGGTACGAATAATATCGCTGTTCTTCCAACTGCTGCTCCTGGAGCTGATCAATCACTTGTCGCTTCCGGAACAACAACAACCTCTGGTTTATCAAATCTCGGAGCCAATGGTTTTAATTTCTTATCTACCAGCAGTTCTCCAAATCAACAAGTTGGTGAAATTGCAGTTGCCCTTAATACTACAGGCCGAACTAACGTTTTAGTTACTTGGAGTGCGTTTGATGGAAATGCACAAGCCAGTTCAAGAATAATGAACCTGACTTTACAATATAGAGTTGGTACTTCGGGTACATTTACGACTGTTGCAGCTTCTACATACACTACTACAGGTACCGCTACTCCTGCAGCATCATCAACGTTTACAAACATAGCCTTGCCTGCTGCTTGTGATAATCAAGCTGTAGTACAAATCCGTTGGGTATATTATGAAAGTGCTAGCCAAAGTGGATCAAGACATTCGATACGTTTAGACGATATTTCCGTTTCTTCTACAGCACAAAGTGCGTTAACTCCTCCAACCATTACAAGTGCAGCCGGTGCAACAGTTGATGCAGCATTTAATGCAACATTTACTGATGATGCAACATGGAGAGCTGCTATTACCGGCGTTACTGTAGGCGGTACCGCTTTAACAGCAGGGTATGCTGTTACCTCTGGTAATATTACATTTACACCTTCAGCATCAACCCCTGCAGGTCTGTTACAATCTACAGGATCAAAATCTGTTGTAGTAACTGCAACAGGATATAACAATGCAACTTTTTCCCAGACAATAGGTGCGGGTGCTGCTAATAAACTTGCAATGAACACCCAGCCTGCTGCTCCAGCTTCAAATGGAGGAGCATTGGCAACTCAACCTAAAGTAAATATTGTAGATCAATATGGTAATGCCACCACCAGTACTGCTTC
>JANNZE010000544.1:0-4530 GCA_031410455.1 Chitinophagaceae bacterium
TTATCAGGTAATCAACAATTTAATCTAACAAGCGTTGCTATGACCTGGAATCAATTTTTTACTTCTTCGATAGGAAAAAAGTTCAACATGGCTCTTACAGGGCTTTTTCTGATAACATTTTTGATAGTACATGCAGGAGTGAATTCCTGCATTTTTTTGAATGATGATGGCGATACTTTCAATACAGTAGCGCATTTTATGAGTCATAACTGGATCGTCAGATTCCTGGAAATAGGATTATTTGCAGGTTTATTCCTCCACATCATTCAGGGCTTGATAGTATGGCGTCAGAACACAAAAGCACGCCCGGTGAAATACCTGGTGAGCAAACCGGAAAAGAACAGCACATGGTACAGCCGCTCTATGGGCATACTCGGAACACTTTTATTGTTATTCCTGATCATGCATATCTCTCATTTTTTTGTGGGCACCAAGATCGCTTTATACAGTGGTGATCAGCCGCATAATCTTTTCGAGGAAATGAAAGAGATCTTCAGCAATCTATGGATCGTTTTGTTGTATGTGGCAGGTGTGATCGCTTTATTCTGGCATCTCATACATGGCTTTCAAAGTGCTTTTCAAACTTTTGGCATCAATCACAAAAGATATACACCACTGATAAAAAAGATCGGAATAGGATATTCCGTGATCATTTGTTTATTATTCATATTGATGCCAGTTGCATTTTATATGGATTGGATCAGTTAATCAATACTAATAAAACTTTCAATATTTATCTATGGCTTTAGATGCTAAAATACCATCCGGCGAACTGAAGGATAAGTGGAATGATTATAAAGGTCATGTGAAGCTGGTGAACCCTGCCAATAAAAGAAAACTGGAAGTGATCATAGTGGGAACCGGTCTTGCCGGTGCATCTGCCGCAGCATCACTCGGTGAACTGGGTTACAAAGTAAAAGCGTTCTGTTTCCAGGACAGTCCGCGAAGAGCACATAGTATTGCCGCACAGGGCGGTATCAATGCTGCTAAAAATTACCAGAACGACGGTGATTCTGTATTCCGTCTTTTTTACGATACCATCAAAGGTGGTGATTACCGTGCACGTGAAGGCAACGTATACCGCCTTGCCGAAGTAAGCACAAACATCATCGATCAGTGCGTGGCACAGGGTGTTCCTTTCGCCAGAGAATATGGCGGATTGCTCAGTAACCGTTCATTCGGCGGTACACAGGTTCAGCGTACATTTTATGCAGCAGGACAAACCGGCCAGCAATTATTATTAGGTGCTTACAGCGCACTGGAACGCCAGGTTGCATTGGGAAATGTAACTATGTACAGCCGTCATGAAATGCTCGACATCGTTACCATCGATGGAAAGACACGGGGCATCATTGCCAGGAACCTGATTAGCGGTGAACTGGAAAGACATTTCGGTCATGCAGTACTATTATGTTCAGGTGGATACGGAAACGTTTTTTACCTGAGTACAAATGCCATGGGCAGTAACGTTACTGCAGCCTGGAAAGCGCATAAGAAAGGTGCTTATTTTGGAAATCCATGTTTTACACAAATTCATCCAACCTGTATTCCGGTATGTGGTGATCACCAGAGTAAACTCACTTTGATGAGTGAAAGTTTAAGAAACGACGGAAGGATATGGGTTCCTAAAAAAATGGGAGATAATAGTAAAGCAGTTGAAATACCGGAAGAAGAAAGAGATTATTACCTGGAGCGCCGTTATCCTGCTTTTGGTAACCTCGTTCCAAGAGATGTGGCCTCCCGTGCAGCTAAAGAAAGATGTGATGCAGGTTATGGTGTAGGTACTACAAAAATGGCGGTATATCTCGATTTCGCCGATGCCATCAAAAGATATGGCAGAATTGAAGCAGGAAAAAAAGGGCTTTCAGATGTGGATGAAGCTACGATCGTTTCTATGGGGCGTGAAGTAGTGAAAGAAAAATATGGTAACCTTTTCAATATGTATGAAAAGATCACCGGTGAAAATCCATACGAAATGCCGATGAGGATCTATCCTGCCGTTCATTACACCATGGGCGGACTTTGGGTGGATTATGAATTACAGACATCCGTGAAAGGATTGTATGCCTTAGGTGAAGCCAATTTCAGTGATCATGGTGCAAACCGTTTGGGTGCTTCTGCTTTAATGCAGGGACTGGCAGACGGATACTTTGTTATTCCTTATACATTGGGTAATTACCTGGCTGATGAAATTGCAACTGCATCTATTTCTACCAATCACCCCGAATTTGAAAAAACGGAGAAAGAAGTGAATGCCCGTTTACAGAAACTGATGTCTGTTCAGGGAAAACAATCCGTGGAAAGTTTTCATAAACGCCTGGGGAAAATCATGTGGGACAAATGCGGAATGAGCCGCAGTGAAGAAGGTTTGAAATCTGCAATAGCCGAGATCCGACAGTTGAAAGCAGAATTCTGGTCAGATGTAAAAGTACCGGGAGATATAGCTGCAATGAATTCAGAACTGGATAAAGCCGGAAGAGTGGCTGATTTTATTGAATTAGGAGAACTGATGTGCATCGATGCGCTGAACAGAAATGAAAGTTGCGGCGGACACTTCAGAGAAGAAAGTCAGTCTGCAGATGGAGAAGCACAGCGTGATGATCAGCATTACAGTTATGTGGCTGCATGGGAACTTGCAGGAGAAGGTGAATGGCGGTTACATAAAGAAGATCTCCATTTCGAAATTGCAAAACCAACACAGCGTTCCTATAAATAACCTTAAATAAAAAAAATTATGGAACATTATCATATGAACCTGACGTTAAAAATCTGGCGTCAGAAAAATAACAAAGCAAAAGGTTCCTTTGAAACTTACCAGGTAAAAGATATTTCATCTGAAATGAGTTTTCTGGAAATGTTCGATGTACTCAACGAACAACTGGTGGTGGAAGGAAAAGAACCGATTGCATTTGATCATGATTGCCGTGAAGGAATCTGCGGAATGTGCAGTATGTACATCAATGGTCAGCCTCATGGTCCGTGGCAGCAAAATACTACCTGCCAGCTACACATGCGTGCTTTCAAAGATGGTGATACCATCGTGGTAGAACCCTGGAGAAGTACGGCCTTCCCTGTTTTAAAAGATCTTGTAGTAGATCGTAGTGCATTCGACAGGATCATCCAGGCTGGTGGATATATCTCCGTAAATACCGGAAATGCAGTGGATGCAAATGCTATCCCGATTGATAAGAAAAATGCGGATGATGCATTTCTGGC
This sequence comes from Chitinophagaceae bacterium, assembly GCA_031410455.1. Classification (GTDB taxonomy): domain Bacteria; phylum Bacteroidota; class Bacteroidia; order Chitinophagales; family Chitinophagaceae; genus Ferruginibacter. The sequence continues at coordinate 3,217 of JANNZE010000544.1, forward strand.
AGCGTCCTGTATTGGTTGTGGTGCTTGCGTGGCCACTTGCAAGAACGGCAGTGCGATGTTGTTTGTAAGTGCTAAAGTTTCACAACTGGCATTGTTGCCTCAAGGAGATCCTGAAAGAGAATCCCGTGTGCTAAACATGGTTGCCCAGATGGATAAAGAAGGATTTGGTAACTGTACCAACACCTACGCCTGTGAAGCAGAATGTCCTAAAGGAATTTCAGTGTCAAATATCGCAAGAATGAATAAAGAATATCTGACAGCCGGTTTATCAACAGAAGAATAATTTCTAAAGCATATTTTAAAAGCCGGAAGTCTGATGACTCGCCGGCTTTTTCGTTTTACCAACGCATAATAAGTAGTATTTTAGTACTTTCCATATCATTTGAAATACATAAGGATATACCTGCTGGCCATTATTATGATCGCATTCCATTTTGCGGATGCACAGCCGCCATCCTTATCCAATCTCCGTAAAAAAAATATTGTTGTTACCCAGGGTATTATTTACATTGACAGCCTTAGTATAGTTCCCGGAACTTTTTCCATACCGGGTATTGCAGCATCATCATATTTTCTGAATGAGATCAATGCACAATTGCGTTTTATTACATTACCCGATACCGGCAACCTAACAATAACATACCGCGTGTTTCCTTACCGCCTGAATGCCAAAACACAACGTTATAATTACGATAGCATACGCTTTAATTTTATTGCAGAAAATCCTTTTGTGATCAAAACATCCAAAGCGGAAAATGCGATTTTCAATTTTGGAGGTTTACATTCAGAAGGAAGTTTTGGCAGAGCTTTATCTTTCGGAAATAACCAGGATGCAGTGGTGAATTCAAGCATGAATTTACAATTGCAGGGATACATTGGTGACAGTCTCCAGCTCACCGCTGCCATCACTGATAATAATCTTCCTATTCAGCCGGATGGAAATACGCAGGACCTTCGTGATTTCGACAGGATATTTCTGCAGATCAAAAAACAAAAATGGGAACTGAGTTTTGGTGACCTTGATCTGCGTCAGAACAAAAATTACTTTCTTAATTTTTATAAAAGAATCCAGGGTGTTTCTTTTCTTACAGAAAATACCATCGGAAGCGTAAAAAATTCATCATTGGTAAGTGGTGCGATCGCGAAAGGAAAATTCAACCGCCAGTTACTTACACCGCTCGAAGGAAACCAGGGACCTTACAGATTGCGTGGCGCAAACAATGAATTGTATTTTGTAATACTTGCAGGAACCGAAAGAGTGTACATCGACGGTACGCTGATGCAACGCGGAGAAGACCAGGATTATGTGATCAA
>JANNZE010000545.1:0-4317 GCA_031410455.1 Chitinophagaceae bacterium
GCAGCAATGAGCGGAAGGGATTTTGTTATACCGGAAGATATCATTGCAATGGTTCCCCATGTGCTTCGTCACCGGATCATTCTTACGCCGGAAAAGGAAATGTCGGGTTTCTCTGCAGAAGATATGATTCAATCCATTTTAAAATCTATTGAAATACCACGTTGATACAGTTTGCCGGAAATAGTATCGTGCATTTCTTTAATGCTTTGTTTTTAACGAAGCGATTCTTCCTTGCCGGAATGTTTTGTTTTATATTATTTACATTTTCTTACCTAGCTGAAATTTTATATGCACCTGCAGTCATTATTTCCTGGATATTTTTATTTGTACTGATAGCTGATATCATTCTTTTGTTCAGCATGCCAAAAACCATCGTGAAAAGGCAGGTTCATTCCCGGATGAGCAACGGTGATGAAAATCCGGTTGTATTGCATTTGAAAAATTTATCTCCTTTAAAAACAACCCTGCAAATCATTGATGAACTGCCCGTTCAGTTCCAGGTAAGGGATTTTATGATCAACACCAGTTTGAAAGGATCAGAAAAAAAGCAATTGAAATACAATCTTCGCCCTACAGAACGAGGTGAATATTTTTTTGGCAATATTCATGTTTTCATTGCATCTACACTGGGATTGTTAAGAAGGCGGATCACGATCAATGCCCAGGAAAAAGTTTCTGTATATCCATCTTATATTCAACTGAGAAATTACCAGTTGCTTACCGGGAATACCATCAACGCCAGCGGTGGAAATAAAAAAATAAGAAAAGTAGGCAACAGTTTCGAATTTGAACAGGTAAAGGATTATGTGATAGGAGATGATATCAGGAAACTGAACTGGAAGGCAACAGCCAGAAACGGAATGATGATGGTGAACCAGTATACCGATGAAAAATCCCAACAGGTATTTATCATCATCGACAAAGGCAGGCTGATGAAAATGCCATTTGAAGGACTTACATTATTAGATTATGCCATTAACAGTGCGTTGGTATTGACGCATGTGTGTTTGCAGAAACAGGATAAGATTGGCCTCATCACTTTTGCAGAAAAATTCGCTGACATTGTTCCGGCCGACCGTAAAATGACACAGCGTGAAATAATCGTCCGTTCATTATATAATCAAAACACTACCTTCCTGGAAGCCGATTTTGAAATGCTGTATATGCAGGTGAGGGCAAAGATCAAACAGCGGTCCATGCTGATACTCTTCACCAATTTTGAAACATTAACGGGTGTAAAAAGGCAGATGCAGTATTTACGTTCCTTATCAAAGCATCATTTATTATTGGTTGTATTTTTTGAAAATACTTCACTTAAGCAATTGTCTGCTGCAGATGCTGAAACCGTAGAGGATGTATATGTAAAAACGATCGCCGATAAATTTATAATGGAAAAAAGACTGATCGTAAAAGAATTGCATCAAGCTGGAATTTTATCATTACTTACAACTCCGCAGGAACTCACCGTGCAAACGATCAACAGTTATGTTGATCTGAAAAGTCGTCAGCTGATCTGATTTATCTATTTTCGCAAAAATTATTTACGTGGCGAGAGGTTCATATTACCAGAAATTTAAAGAGCAGACAGGATTTACCGATGACCAGCGCAGAGCTGCATTTGTAATTGCACCTGAAAACCGTGTGGCATTTGAAGAAGGTAAAATACTGCTGATCGATAAACCTTTACACTGGACCTCTTTTGATGTAGTAAGAAAAGTACGTAATGCCATCGGAATAAAAAAAGTGGGACATGCCGGAACACTGGATCCGCTGGCAACAGGTTTACTGATCATCTGTACCGGGAAATTCACTAAGCGTATCAATGAATTGATGGTAAAAGAAAAAACTTATACCGGAACTATAACTCTTGGCGCTACCACACCCACGTATGACTGTGAAAGTGACCGTGAAAATGATAAAGATTTTTCTTCTGTTACAGAAGCGCAAATAGCAGCCGCTACCGCTCAGTTCACAGGTTTGATACAGCAACGTCCTCCCATTTATTCAGCTATTAAAAAAGCAGGTGAAAGAGCTTATGAACTGGCAAGGAGAGGAGAAGAGGTGGAAATGGAAGCCAGGCCTGTAACGATACATGCATTTATCATAACACGTGTAGCGTTGCCGCAAATAGATTTTGAAATCACCTGTTCAACCGGAACGTATATCAGAAGTATTGCACACGATTTCGGACAGGCATTGGGTTGCGGCGGATATCTTTCCGCTTTACGCAGAACATCTATCAGTGAATATACAATAGAAGATGGCGTTACACTGGACGCTTTCCTGGAGGAATTACAACGTCAGAAAGGATAACTGATACCAAATGTAAAATTGAAGTTTTCATATCTCCACCTTTTATTGGCATCTGATCTTCCGAAAATTTTACTGAACATATCATCGAAACCTATATTGGGCAGTTTCCAGCCTGCATTCTCATTACTCAGTTCCGGTCGTTTTACGCGGAAACCGAAATCAAACCGCACAACAAAATAATTCATGTCCAGGCGGAAACCTGTTCCTACAGCAACGCCAAGTTCTTTATATAATTTAGAAAATTTGAATTGTGTACTGTCCGGCATACCGTTTCTTGTGGAATTTCTGAGGTTCCAGATATTTCCTGCATCTACAAATAATGCACCTCTCAATATAAGTGTGTTGGGAATGATGTTGGCAATATTGTAACGGTATTCCACATTTCCTTCTATCTGAAAATCTCCATTGCGGTTGTTGAAAACATTTTGTCCGAAAGGTGCAAGCGGCTGTGATCCCAGGCCAATTCCCCTGATCGGCCATGCTCTCATACTGTTGCTTCCTCCGGCAAAGAATTGTTTGAAGAAAGGAAGTGCACTGTCTTTACCCATAATAAATCCTGCACCTAAGAAACCCCTGAACACCAGTGATGTTTTAGGATATTTCAAGAGGTATTTATACTCGATATCTGTTTTTATAAATTGTGTCAGGTATTTACCAAATGGAATAGTAGGCAGAAAAGGAACGTCCAGGTTAGCCTTGATAGTCCGTTCTTTTGTTACGTTTATAAGATGTTTAGGATTAAGATAGGCGTGCGAAAATCCAACGCCCATTGTAACAATAAAAGCACTGGTATAAGAGTATCGCAGAAAAGGATTTGTAATCAGGATATTTTTGAAACTATCTGTTTGGTTAAACAAATAGCTGAATTCAATATTCGGCATCCGGATCACCCACTGATTATTCTTTTTGTCGGAAAATTTCCACCCGAAGTTCAGGTTTGCACTTTGCGTATTGAAAAGATCGAGGCGATTGTTGAACGCAACACTTGTATTTAGAAACGTTTCCTGATTGGTCACTTTTTTGAAAACTTTTTCAAGGGATATTAATTTGAATTTCGGAAAACTGATGGAGTTGGAATAACTGATCTCCTGCGAGTTCACCAGCCTGGCCACATCTCCGCGGCTGTTATTATTGAGTTCAATACCTGCACGCAATCCATGTGTCATTTTGATGGCTTCTTTTCCAACATTGTTATTGGTAAGCCCAAGGTTGAGTGATAATCCGAATAAGTTTCCACCCAGTGCATTATTGGTATTACTGGTGGCAGAATAGTTCACACCTACAGATGCTTCTGCAGCATATTTTCTGCCCGGCAACAATTCTATTACCAGGTTCACTTTATTAGAATCGCCCGGCACTTCCCACAACCTTGCATTCACACTTTTCCATACACCTGCCCTTGAAAAATTATTGACCGTATTTATAAATTCACGCTGGCGATAAATATCCCCGGAGCGCATGGTTAAATTTCTGCGGAGATAAGAGGGGCGAAACAGATATTCGCGGTAACGTACTGAAAAATCTTTTTCATCAAATTGTTTTACGTTTTTGTCTGTCCAGACATCACCTGGATAAAAATCAGGAAGAATAAAAATTTTATTGATGTAATATTTTGTGAGCCTTGAAGTATCAGTTGGTGGGTTTAAAACCATTGCCAGCCTGATGGTAGGTGAATCACGTTTTTGCTGTGCCTCTGCGAGTAAGCGTAACTGTTCGAAAGGATCATCAGATACGCTGGTTAAAGCTTCAATGGTGGTATCGCCCCTCAATCTCAGTTCTGATGCAGTGAATTTATAATAACCGTTATTGCGGAATGTATCCACCAGCCTGCCGATCTCTCCCAAAACAGAAGCTTTGGTGACCGGTTCATTTTTTTTAAGTAATGTCCTGTTCGCACTTTGCAGGGTTAGTTCCTGCAATGCGCTTCTGCGTAAACTCATCGGCTGATGCGTGCCGAGGGCAATCATCAGATCGAGCTTCGCAGTGACGCCTCCGATTTGATCG
>JANNZE010000546.1:0-6826 GCA_031410455.1 Chitinophagaceae bacterium
ATAGCCGATGCAATGGTCTTTATCATGTATATCTGTGGCCAGTCTCCCAATGATGGTGACCGGCACAACCGCATGCTGTAAAATTTTTACCAACGCTGTAAATTGATCCTGCGAACAGATCACAGCAGTTTTTTTAGTTCGTGAAATATGCTTCGAATGCGAAGTTAAAAATTGTTTGCATCCTGATAAAAATGCATTTAAACGAATGCCTGCATGTATAATATTTTTATTTTTCAGCTGATGCTTCTCCACAAACAAATGCATGGCTCCGAAAAAATGCTGATGATACGATGCACTTTTTTTCTGGCTGCTTTCTCCCTTAAAATGAATGATGGAAGCTGATCCCAGGTACACATTTTTATAACCTGCTTTCTGAATTCGGTAACTCAGGTCAATATCTTCTCCAAACATAAAAAAACGTTCATCGAAAGATCCTGTTGTATCCAGGATATTTTTCCTGGTAAAAATGAAAGCGCCAGCCAGCACATCAACCGCACCGGTTTCATCTTTCTTCACGTGAGTAGCATAATAACCACCGAATAATTTTGGAAACAATTTTCCTAAACCAGAAATTTTACCGAAAGAATTCCAAGGTCCCGGTAAACCACGTTTACTTTCTGGTAAAAAATTTCCGGAGCCATCAATCATTTGCACGCCTATTGCGCCGGTATTTTGATCGTGCTGTATATATTTCATACAACATTCAATGGTGTCTTCTGCAATGATGGTATCTGGATTCAAAAAAAGTATGTACTCCCCGTTCGCTGTTTTAAGCGCTTCATTATTAGCCCTGGCAAAACCAATATTCTCGGGTAAAAAAATAAACCTTGCCTCCGGAAAACGACTTCTTAAATATGCTGCACTTCCATCTGCAGAATGATTATCTGCCACTATGATCTCTGCCTGGATATTTTTTACTGATTTTAAAACAGACAGAAGGCAGTTCTCCAAAAAATATTTTACGTTATAATTTACAATAATGACAGATAACTTCGGAGAGATCATATTCACGAAATACGAATTTTTATTGCACAACTCAAAATGCATATTTTAAATCCAACTAACCAGAGATATAGCGGAGTACACAATTACATTCATCCCGCATGCTGCATCCCGCAACCAACTGCAACCTATTAACTTTATCTTTGCCGAATGTTAACAAACACTTTACGCAAAGCGGTGGAAGCGGGAGCCGGTCAATTGTTGCATTATTTCAATGGAAAATTTACCATTACCAATAAAGAGGGGATCAACAACCTCGTAACGGAAGCAGATCATGCTGCAGAAAGAGCGATCATTGAAGTGATACAGGCTGAATTTCCGGATCATTATATTCTTACAGAAGAAGCCGGTGAAATTAAAACCAACAGTGAATACAAATGGATCATTGATCCTATTGACGGAACAGTGAATTTCTCCAATGGTATTCCTATCTGTTGTGTTAGCATAGGAATTGAAAAAAATGGAAAGATGATCGCAGGAGCGGTGTTTAATCCTGTGATGAACGAATATTATTTTGCTGAAAAAGGAGAAGGCGCCACACTGAACGACAAACCGATATTCGTAAGTAAAAAAGATAAAGTTGAAACGAGCTGTTTAGTAACAGGTTTTCCTTATTCCTACCTGGATATGCCTAATGGTCCTGTGGTAGTATTTGACAGGTTATTGAGAAAAGGTATTCCTGTTAGAAGACTGGGAAGTGCGGCAATCGATCTTTGCTGGGTGGCAGCCGGCAGATTTGATGGATTTTATGAACATAAATTACAGGCGTGGGACAGTGCTGCAGGATTTTTAATGGTGGAAGAAGCCGGCGGAAAAGTGACCGACTTTGAGGGAAATGAGTTCTCCCCGTATCAGCCACACATACTGGCCACCAATGGAAAGATCCACGAAGAACTAAGAGCGTACGTTAACGGAAATATTTAAAAAATAATTATGTCAGAAAGAACAGAGATCGCTGCGTTAGGCGAATTCGGATTGATAGACCACCTGGTTAAAAATAATGAAACCCGAAATGCAACTACTTTACTGAGTATTGGTGATGATGCGGCTGTGATTGATCATTTCGGAAGACAAACTGTTATATCCACAGATCTTCTTTTAGAAGGAATACATTTTGATCTTGGTTATACACCATTGAAACACCTGGGTTATAAAAGTGTGGTGGTGAACCTGAGTGACATTTATGCCATGAACGCAATTCCAACACAGATCACGCTGAACATTGGATTTTCCAATCGATTCAGTGTGGAAGCATTGGATGAATTTTATGAAGGTGTATATGCAGCCTGCAAACAATATGATGTTGACCTGGTAGGCGGCGATACCAGCACGAGTATGAAAGGCTTTATCATCAGTGTTACGGCAATAGGTGAGGTTGCGCCGGGAAGATTTGTAAAAAGATCTACAGCAAACAGTAAAGATCTGATTTGTGTGAGTGGTGAACTCGGTGGCGCTTTTTTAGGACTGACCTTAATGGAAAGAGAACACCGCATTTTTAAAGAAACAGGTGCACAGCCTGACCTGGAAAACCAGGCTTATATAGTAGGACGGTTACTGAAACCTGAAGCCCGTAAAGACATTATTGAATATTTTGCAGAAGAAGATATTTTACCTACCAGTATGATAGATGTGAGTGATGGATTAAGCAGCGATCTTCTGCATATCTGCAAGCAAAGTAACCTGGGATGTGTGTTGTATGAAGATAAACTTCCGTTCAATGAAGAAGCCAAAGAATTTGCGTATAAATTGCAAACAGATCCAACAGCATGCGCATTGAGCGGAGGAGAAGATTATGAATTGTTATTTACCGTTGCACAGTCTGATTTTGAAAAAGTAAAACTGAATCCGTCAGTCAGTATAATTGGCTATATGACAGATGCTGAGGAAGGATGTCATCTCATTACCAGGGGCGGAAACAAACATGCGCTGATAGCACAGGGCTGGAATCATATGCAGCAATAGCTACGGATTTACAAATTATATACTGATACAGATCATTTTTGCGGATGCGGTATTCGCCCGGCAATAATAAAAATTGCTCCTGTCCGTAACGTAACAATAATGTTTTGTGCACAACAACCTTTGATATATTTTTATCATCAGCAAAATAAATCATCAGCAAAGGATATTGAACGATCGCAAAATACAGTATGTTCTTTTTGGAATGATCTGTATACCAGTGCAATTCATTTCCTTCAAAGTTGCAGTTAATATTTTCCCCGGCGTAAAGGAAGATAGAATCAGCATGCATTTCAAATTTGGATGTAAATTCATCCTGTTGCCCGAAAATATTCAGTGAAATCAGTAATAAAACAATGGTGAGTTTCATGAAACAAAGTTCATGATCCGGTGATGGGAATTATCATATTCTCTTTTACAAATTGCAATAGGAGATTTACAATATTGTAAACCGCCTCAACAGGTTGATAAGAAATCTGTAAAATTATACAGATGGCTATGTTTGATGAAGATCATATACTAATTTTAATTTTATTTGAAGTATGAGCAGATTTTTATGGATTGCGTTTTTAGTGGTTTTGATGAGTTGTGCTTCAACAAAAAATTATTCTCCGTCCAAAAAATATCCGTCTTCTGTATTGCAAAAAGATTATGTCCTTTTAAAAAATGTACTGGAAGCAAAACATCCGTCTTTGTACTGGTATACACCTAAAGACAGTATGGATATGTATTTTCAAAAATACTATTCGATGATACAGGACAGCATGACGGAACAACAATTTGCATGGCAGGTATTATCTCCCCTTGTTGATAAAATACATTGTGGTCATACTTCCGTGATGATGAGTAAATCATACGGTGTATGGGCATCCGGAAAAAGACTACCTTCTTTTCCGCTCTATTTAAAAGTATGGAATGATACGATGGCGGTAACAGGTTCATTGATCCGTAACGACAGTATATTTGCAAGAGGAACAATTCTGCATTCCATAAATGGACTCACCACTGCCCAGATCACTCAAAAAATGTTCAGCTATTTACCGCAGGATGGATATGCCAATACGCTCAATTTCATCAGGATCAGCGGGAACTTCCCTTATTTTCATCGCAATATAATGGGCTTGTCTTCTGTTTACCAGGTAGAATATACAGATGTATACGGGCAGAAGAAAAAAACAGAATTACAAATGTTTCGACCGCAAACAGATTCTGCAAAAAAAGACAGCGCCGCAAAAAAGATCGTAAAAAAGGAAAAAGTAAAAAAGAAAGAAAATCCTAAAAGTTATTATCGGTCCTTTACTATTGATTCTTCCGGTTATGCCGTGCTCACATTGAATAGTTTTACAAAAGGAAATCTGCGGAGTTTTTACAGGAGAACTTTCAGGGTGTTGAAAAATAAAAACATTCATCACCTGGTGCTGGACATCAGAACGAACAGTGGAGGTCGTGTTGGATTATCAACTTTATTATCAAAGTATATTTCTCAAACACCATTCAAAGTAGCAGATACATTATTTGCAAAATCCCGGACCGTAGCTCCTTACACAAAGCATTTTGAAGGAAAATATTTGAATGATATACAATTGTTCTTCATTTCTAAAAAAAGTAAAGATGGACTGTACCACGCAAATCACCTGGAAAGAAAATATTATAAACCGAAAACTAAAAATCATTTTGGTGGTAATACTTATGTGATCATCAGCGGACCCACATTTTCTGCCGCATCTTTGTTTTGTAATTCTGTGAAAGGACAGAAAAATGTGATGCTGATTGGGGAAGAGACCGGTGGTGGCTGGTATGGCAATAACGGGATTATGATCCCCGAGTTCGTATTGCCGAACACAAAGGTGAGAGTTTCGTTTCCTTTATTCAGGCTGGTGCAATTCAATCATGTACCACAAAAGGGAACAGGTATTCCACCGGATGTTTATGTGGGAACCGATCTTCATGCAATAGTGAATGGCTATGATAAAAAAATGAAAGTTGTAAAGGAAATGATCCTACGGAAATTGTCAGAGGAAAAAAATCGATCCCTACACCAGGCTGTAATTATTGATTAAGGATGAATGGAAAACCTGTCTCCATCCTGTAAAAAAGGAAATTTTTTCCTGATCTCATCCAGTTTTATTTTTTCCAGCAATACAGTATGGATATCTTCTTCCTGCGCTTTATGATAGAGTATTTCCCCTAAAGGATCTATCACCATGCTGTCGCCACTGTAAGAGATCTCATTTCCGTCAATACCTACCCGGTTCACACCAATAACATAACACTGGTTTTCAATAGCACGTGCCATTAATAATGACCTCCACGCATGGCTTCTTCTTTCCGGCCAGTTGGCAACATAAATGATTACATCATATTCCGGAACATAGCCTCTGCCTGAACCTTTACCAAATGGATCGTTTTGTCTTTCAGATTGTACGGGAGTTTGTCTTGCCCACACAGGAAAACGAAGGTCATAGCAAACCTGTAATAATATTTTCCAGCCTTTCACAGAAGTGATCAGTCGTTTTTGCCCGGGATGATAATGTTTGTCTTCACCGGAATAAGCAAATAAATGACGCTTATCGTAGCATCCCATTTCACCATTGGGAAGCATCCAGATCATACGATTGTAATATTGATTATTTTCCTCGATCATCAAACTTCCAGTGAGAATGATTTTTTTTTCGGTTGCAATATTTTTCATCCATTCAACCGTGATCCCATTCATTTTTTCTGCAAATATTTCCGGCCGCATGCTGAAACCGGTGTTGAACATTTCTGGAAGTATCACTACTTCTGCATCGTTTAAGGTGTTAATCTTTTCCCGGAATGAAGCCAGGTTGGCTTCCGTATTTTCCCAGACAAGCGATGATTGAAGGATAGTGAAGGAAAGAGAGGGCATGTATAATTTTCAGCTAATATAAAAAAACACACCTTATAGTTGGTGTGTTTTTTTAATGATTTCCTGTAAGCATTATTCTGCGCTTTCGCTTTGGTTATTATTTGCCGGTCCTTTTGAAGATCTTCCACCACCTTGTGAATTTTCTCCGCCTTTTTTTCCGATCTGGCGCATGTGTTCACGGTCTCTACTCACCGCTTCACCACCTTTACGTCCTGCAGCTCTGGCTTCTTCTGAAGTAAATTCATGCGCTACGCCCATCTGGTGTGCGGCACGTCCGCCTGCACTGGCTATTTCTCTTTGTCTTTGAGGATCCATTGAGGCAAAGCCTCTATTAGAAGTACCTTTTTTGTTTTCACCTTGTTGTTGTGCCATGGAATTAAGTTTTATGGTTGTTGAAAATGATTATACTTTAGTACGTTAGCTTCAAGGATTATACCGCTACTACATAAAACGTTATTCACACCTGACATTACCAAAATATTGATGAGCCTTTTATTTCTAATAATATGGTTATCAGATTACTGAAGAGCTGTTATATATTTTTTCTAAACAATTCCGCATTTTTTCCCACAATGAACATATCGGGTAATTGCGTGGGCAATTAAATCGAATGGATGTGCAATACATTCTACTCATCTATGAAATGTATGCCTGCGCTTAATGATAAAATCTACACCCTTTAACTTATTCAGGCTATAGTTAAGTATAAAGTATAACATGCTGATTTTTAAAAATATACTCCAATTTTCAACCAGGAATTAGTATTTAAAACCATGTGTGAAAGAAAACAAAATGCAAAAGATTTCATAAAGTGGAATATTGTTTGAACAATTCAATCCGAAGGTTAAGAATAAACTCTCCCTGCAAAAAACCGAATCCTTACATTTTCTTGAATCCATTACCTGGAGTTTACTCCATGATTTATCTGTATGTCTGATACTGATCAGCATATTCCATAATCCGATATCACTTTGT
>JANNZE010000547.1:0-9505 GCA_031410455.1 Chitinophagaceae bacterium
GCAATTATTGGCCTCGAAAAACTGGGTGCCAGATTTTTATACGACCAGGAAGCAGAGTTTTTTAAACTGGAAACCGAACAATTAAAAGGTACGGATCTCTTATTGGATGAACCCAGTGTTACCGGTACCGCTAATATATTAATGGCGGCTGTACTGGCAGAAGGTAAAACAACCATCTATAATGCAGCGTGTGAGCCATACCTGCAGCAACTCTGCCGTTTACTTGTAAATATGGGTGCTTCTATTGTAGGAATAGGAAGTAATTTACTCACCATCCATGGCGTACCATCATTGCACGGCACTTCACATACGATGCTGGCCGATATGATAGAAGTAGGAAGTTTTATCGGGCTTGCAGCAATGACGCAAAGCGATATCACCATCAAAAATGCAGGCGTCGCCAATTTAGGGTTGATCCCGGAAAAATTCCGGCAGCTGGGTATTCAGCTCAACATACAGAATGATGATATTCATATTCCAGCACAGGATAAATATGAGATCAATAAATTTTTAGATGGCGGTATCCTCACTATTTACGATCATCCATGGCCTGGCTTTACACCAGACCTCTTAAGTATCGTCCTTGTAACAGCCATCCAGGCACATGGCAGTGTACTCATTCACCAGAAAATGTTTGAGAGCAGGTTATTTTTTGTAGATAAATTAATTGAAATGGGCGCACAGATCATTTTGTGCGATCCTCACCGTGCTGTTGTGGTAGGCCTTGAAAGACAAAGAAAATTACGCGGCATTTCCATGACCTCACCTGATATCAGGGCGGGCGTGGCATTGCTGATAGCTGCTTTAAGTGCAGAAGGGAAAAGTGTAATACAAAACATTGAACAGATCGACAGAGGTTACCAGCATATCGATACCCGGCTGAATGCATTGGGTGCAGAGATAAAAAGGATTAATTAGTCTTTTAAATTGCAGTTTACACATCGTTTTCTTTTCTTTGCACATGAGTACTTCCTACCACAAAATTTTAATCATCACAGCACCATCAGGAGCCGGTAAAACATCCATTACCAAACACCTGATGAACCAATTTCCCCAGCTCGCTTTTTCAGTTTCCGCTGCCACACGCGAAGCACGCAGCAATGAAAAAAATGGAAAAGATTATTATTTTATTTCACTGGACGAATTCAAACAACGCATTGTACACAATGATTTCATTGAATGGGAAATGGTGTATGAAGGAAAATATTATGGTACATTAAAATCAGAGCTGGAAAGGATCTGGAAAAATAACCAGATACCTGTTCTGGATATTGATGTAAAAGGCGCCATTCACGTTCAGCAGCAATACCCGATCAACACGTTAAGTATTTTTGTTGAACCGCCTTCAGTGGATGAATTAAAGATCCGGCTGAGCGGCCGTGGAACCGAAACGGAAGATTCTCTCACTGCCCGTGTAAATAAAGCAACCTATGAGATCACATTCAAAGACCAGTTCAATAAAGTGATATTCAATGATAACCTGGAACGTGCCTGCAAAGAAGCGGAAAAACTGGTTCAGGAATTTATTGAAATGAAGACCGACTAATATTTTTTGCCTTATTTTTAAGTATGGATTGGATAGCATTGCTGGCCATTATCGTATCACTTCTTCTGATCGGATTTTTCGCAGGTATTGAGATCGCATTTGTTTCTGCGAATAAACTATCGATCGAACTCAATAAAAAACAGGGAACCACCAGCGGAAAAGTTTGGGGAAAGTTTGCAGAAAAACCCACCCGTTTCATCGGCACCATGCTGGTACTCATCAACATTGTGCTGGTTATATACGGATTGCTGGTAGGAAATCTGTTGTCACCTATCTGGTTGTGGATCGAAAAACAATTGCCCGCTTCCTCCGCGGATTATGTAAACTATATCAAACTTTTTGTTGAAACGGTTATGTCAACCCTGCTGGTACTGGTGGTGGAATTTGTTTTCAAAGCCATATTCAGAGCGAGGAACAATAGTGTTTTACAATCAGGGTTTATCAGTTTTGTCACCACCACTTTTTACGGTTTGTTTTATTCTATCGCTGCTGTTTTTGTGAACATGGCAGAGTGGATGCTGAAATATATTTTCAATGTGAAACTGAATGAAAAAAGAGATGTGTTCAGCAAGATCGACCTGGAATATTATATCCAGCAAACAAAAGGTAATGATGAGGAAGAAACTTCTGAACTGAATAAAGAATTATTTGAAAATGCATTATCACTCAGCGATGTAAAACTGAGAGAATGTCTTATACCAAGAAAAGAAATTGAAAGTATAGAATTCAGTACTCCGATGGAGGTTGTCCGTAAAAAATTTGTAGATACACAGCTCAGTAAACTGGTGGTGTACGATAAAAGTATCGATAACATCATTGGTTATATTCACCAGCTGGATATGTTCCGCCAGCCTGCAACAGTAAAAGAAATTCTGCTGCCTATTCCTACCGTTCCGGAAAGTATGAACGTTACAGACATGTTGAGTAAATTCAGCAAAGACCGTAAAACCATCGCCTGGGTGGTGGATGAATTCGGAGGCACTGCGGGCATCGTTACCATGGAAGATCTGCTGGAAGAGATCTTCGGTGAAATAAAAGATGAATACGATTCTCAGGAAGAATTCATTGACAGGCAGATATCATCTAACGAATATATTTTCAGCGGAAGACTGGAACTTGATTTCATAACAGAGAAATACAAACTGGAATTTGATGAGGATGAAAAAACAGAAACGCTTTCCGGTTATATCATCCAGATGCATGAAACGATCCCCAAACAAAAAGACCGGATCATCATCAACAATTATGAATATGATATTTTAAGTGTGAGCGACACCAGGATAGAAACTGTGAAACTGAAAGTGCTTAATTAACCAGGATGAACATTGCGTTTCACATTAGCGAAGATGATCTTTATGAATTCGGCATCAACTTCAATTTACAGGTTGCTGTAAACCTTGCCCGGGCGCATGCAGAGAACCACTATATTTTAATTTCCGATCACGCTTTTGATTATCCCGCATTGCCGGAAAATTGTACGACCGTTCTTACCGGTCCGGCCATTAAAAACAGGCTAAGCAATTATTACTGGTATACTTTTAAATTACCGGCAGTTTTAAAAAAGTATAATGCTGATATTTTTATACCACAGCATAATTGTTTCAATGGTTCTTTAAAACTGAAACAACTGTACGTGATTCAACAAAATCCTGCCGGAAAATCTTTTATCAGGCAACAACATAAAGACCTGGCAAAAGCAGGAGCCATACTCCATATCACAAAGTCGTATATACCTTCCTCAAAATTTACCGATAAGGTCTTTGAAGTTCCTTATGATATGCCGGAAGTTTTTCATCCTTACAACTTCATTGAAAAAGAAGCGGTCAAAAAACAACACAGTCACGATAACGATTATTTTTTTGCCATCATTCGTCCCGGTCAAGAATCTTTCAGCAAAACCTTATTGAAAGCATTTTCACATTTTAAAAAATGGCAGAAATCGTCTTTGAAACTGATCATTCTTACAGAACAACTGGGCATCCCTGATTTTCATTTATATAAATTCCGGGAAGATGTGGAAATAAAATATGTACAGCAAACTTCCATCAAAGAACGGGCAGCATTACTGGCTTCATCATATTGCAATATGCTGATGAATGAAAAAGACCTTATCTCGTCTGTAAAATGTGGATCTCCATCTATACTTGTGGGCGATAAAGAAAATTTGTTTGATGATGCTGCGCTGTATGCCACGGCAGATGAAAAAACATTATCCAAACAAATGATACTGGTATATAAAGACGAATACCTGCGCAACCAGCTTATCCGGGAAGCCGGATCCCTGGCGCAGATTTACACGTGGCAAAACGCTGCAGACATCGTGTACAAAGCCATCTCCAGCATACAATAATCCCTACCTTTGCGCTTTACAAAATAAAGTATGCAAAAATCAACGATCTCTATTGATATTTTACTGGACCCCAATAAAATTCCGGAGCAGATAAACTGGAATGCTTCTGACAGTTCGGCCGAGATGAAACAAAAGGCTAAAGCCATGTGCCTTGCTTTCTGGGATGCAACAGATAAAACTGCGCTTAGAATTGATCTGTGGACGAAAGATATGATGGTAGATGAAATGGGTGATTTCTTTCACCAGATGCTGTTTACGATGGCCGATACTTTTCACAGGGCCACCAAACAAAAAGAACTAAGTGATGAACTGAAAACATTTGCCAATGATTTTCAGAAAAAATTCCGTGATATTCAAATGAAAGAACAAAATATACAACCATGAGTTTAGAACAAACCATAATGGCTGAAATGAAAGAAGCCATGAAGTCGAAGAATGAGGCCATGTTACGCGGATTACGTGCCATCAAGGCTGAGATCATTAAAGCGAAAACAGAACCGGGTGCAGGCGGAGAGATCGACGAAGCCACAGAACAAAAATTTCTTCAGAAAATGATGAAGCAAAGGCGTGATTCCATCGAAATATTTGAAAAACAGGGAAGAGCAGATCTCGCAGAAAAAGAAAAAGAAGAAGTGGCCATCATAGAAAAATTTTTACCAAAGCAGTTATCAATGGATGAGATTACAACAGCGGTAAAAACGATCATTGCGGAAACCGGTGCATCCACAGCTGCTGACCTGGGAAAAGTGATGGGCGTGGCTTCCAAACAACTGGCAGGAAAAGCGGATGGTAAAGCGATCAGCCAGATCGTAAAAAATCTGTTGTCATAAATACCAGATGATCGATGCAGCATTTGTCATCATAGTAATTATCGGCATCTTTAAAGGGTGGCGCAAGGGCCTGATCACGGCTGTTTGTTCCCTATTTGGATTTATTATAGGAATAGCGGCCGCACTGAAACTTTCGGGCTCCCTGGCAGCATGGCTTTCAGCAGCATATCCGTCGAGTGCCAAATGGGTTCCGTTCATTTCATTTACCCTGGTATTTATAATAACGGTGCTGGCAGTCAGTCTCATTGGCAAAACCATAGAGAAAATCGTAGATACAGCCATGATGGGATGGTGGAATAAGCTGGCGGGAAGTTTGGTCTATGCATTTTTATATATCATTGTTTACAGCGTATTTTTGTTTTTTCTGATCAAATTAAAGATTGTAGGTACCAGTGCCACAGAGGCCTCTGTAACTTATTCTTATTTACAGCCTATACCTTCCGAAGCCATGAAAACGATCGGTGAATGGATTCCGTTTTTTAAAAATACATTCCATGACCTGCAATTGTTTTTTGAACAATTTGCCAATAAACCCGGGCATAATTAAAAGGTTTATTTTTATTATTGTAATTTTAGCTTAATCACCTGGCCGGCAGGTTAATATCAGCCGGAGAAATGTTACACGATGAGTTACGAAATAAAACTAGATGGTAAGTTTAAGTTCATTGAAGAAGGTGAGGGTGAACCACTCATGTTATTACATGGTTTATTCGGGGCGCTGAGTAACTTTCGCCATCTGATCGAACACTTTCGCAAAACAAACAAAGTGATCGTTCCCATTTTACCACTGCTTGAACTTGACCTGCTGCACACTTCTGTTGGCGGCTTACAAAAGTTTGTAAACAAGTTCATTGAACAACGCAATTACAACAACATCCACCTGATGGGAAATTCCCTTGGAGGCCATGTTGCCCTGGTACATATTCTGAAACACCCGGCCCGTATCCGTTCTTTGATACTTACAGGAAGTTCGGGTTTATTTGAAAACGGGATGGGTGATACCTACCCAAAACGCGGAGACAAGGAATATATCCGCAAGAAAACCCAGCTAACTTTTTACGATCCGGCTATGGCTACCGACGACCTGGTGAATGAAGTTTTCGAGATCACCAATAACCGTTTGAAAGTGATTAAAATAATAGCGCTTGCCAAAAGTGCTATCCGAAATAATTTAGGAGAAGAACTGAACCAGATCAAACAACCCGTTTGCCTGATCTGGGGTAATAATGATACCATCACTCCACCTTTTGTTGCAGAAGAATTTAAAAAATTACTTCCCAACAGCCAATTACATTTCATTGACAAATGCGGTCATGCCCCCATGATGGAAGTACCAGATGAATTTAACAAAATACTTGAAGGCTTTCTGGCTAAATTGAAGCTGGGTGTTGCAACAGTTTAATGCAATTAATTGTCATTGTTGTTAGTTGATATCCATCCATTTTTCAGAAAGATAATTTCGCTTACATGCTGACAGTTGAATTACTCAATAATAATATACCCCGCTTACAGTTGCAGGATACTGTGAGTAAAGCATTGCAGCTGATCAACGATTTCCGGCTAACGCATCTTCCTGTTATTTCCGACAATAAATTACTGGGGCTTGTAAGCGAGGAAGATCTGCTGGATGCCGAGGACGACAGGGTTCCGGTGGAACTTTTGCAGCAACATTTTTTACAATTTTCGGTAAAGGAAAATGTTCATTTCCTGAATGCGGTGAACGTTAGTATTCAGTTTGAAACAAGTGTGGTTCCGGTGGTTACCGAAGCTGATACTTTTGCAGGCGTGATCACCATGCCTGATCTTCTTCGTGCACTGGGAAATTTTGCCGGCGCCAACGAAATTGGTGGCATCATCGTACTGGAAATGGAACGATCTCAGTTCGCTATTTCCGAGATCAGCCGGATTGTGGAAAGCCATGACTGTACTATCTTTCACATGAACACCACCGTTCATCCTGAAACCGGCCTGCTCACGGTTACACTTCATCTCAATAAAAAAGAAATATCTGCTATCGTAGCCACTTTTGAGCGATATGAATTTGATGTGATCTATTATTATGGAAATGAAAAGTTCGAGAATGATATTCATTCCAATTATCGTCACCTGATGAATTACCTGGAGATATGATATACTTTTCATGAAGCACCTTGCTTACACGATCCTGATCATTTTGTTTCCTGTAATATGTTCGGCACAAAAACCTTCCGATCATACGGAAGATGCAGCGCTGGGCAACATCAGCAAAAACGACAGCAGCAGAAAAATCTATATTTCTTCCATCATCATCAAAGGAAATAAAAAAACCAGAAGATACCTTATTGAAAGAGAAATGCTTTTTAAAGCAGGCGATTCTATTGAAGCAGGAAAAATTTTTGAATACCTGGATGAATCCAGAAAACTGATCTACAATACCACCCTTTTCACATCGGTAAATATATATCCGGCATCACTGGTTACCAATAACCAGATGTCTATTGAAGTAGATGTAAAAGAAAAATGGTACATCTATCCTACCCCGCAATTTCAACTGATAGACAGGAATCTGAATGAGTGGGTGAAGGTGTACAATGCCAGCCTGGAAAGAGTGATCTACGGAGTAAAATTTGCCCATTATAATTTTACAGGAAGAAGAGACCAGTTACGCATTTATCTATTGAATGGATACAGCAGAAATTTGTCTTTTACTTATTCCGCACCCTACAGCAATTCCGCACTTACGGAGGGCTTCTCAGTCGGGGCCGGATATACAGAAAACAGGGAGATCGCTTTTAAAACATCTTATGGAAATAAACTGATGCAATTCAATAACGGAAAGTTTGTGCGTAAATCCATAACGTTTAATGGAGCTTATATTATCCGCAAAGGCTATTACCGCAGGCATATATTGGGATTCGGGTATACTTATTCCAATGTCAATGATTCCATTCTAACCAAGTACAATCCGGATTATTTCAGAAGTGCGAACAATGTTCAACACATATCCGATGTATACTATGCCCATTCATATATTAAAACAAATAACGTACTATATCCTTTACAAGGGAAAATTTATAGTTATGTTTTTACCAAACGTGGTTTGGGATTAACAGGAGGAATCAATGCTTTTACTATTGATGGCAATTACAACCTTTACCTCGATCATGGTAAACACTGGTACAGCACATTCAACATGGCGGGTAAATTACGTTTACCTTTTAAAGTGGCATATATTAATCAGCGTGCCTTTGGATTTTTGGATTATTATGTGAGTGGCCTTGAATACTATGTAATAGATGGTGTTGCCTCGGGTCATTTTAAATACAGCCTTAAAAAAAAGATACTTGATTTTACTGTTAAGACGCCACTCAAAAAAAGCAGGATTTTGCATGAGATCCCTTTAAAGATTTTTGCAAAAACATATTCTGATTTTGGATACAGTTATATCCCGCAGGAAAATAAAGCTATGCTGAATAATAAATTGTTATATTCAGGTGGGTTAGGGCTTGATATTGTCACTTTATTCGATATAAATTTAAAGATTGAATTCAGCTTTAATCAATTAGGAGAAAACGGATTATTTTTACATACAAAAGGCGGATTCTGATTCTGAACTAAATATAATGAGGATAGCAATCTACAGCAGGGGAATAGAGAACAATCAACTCCAGGATATAACATTACTGGTGAATGAATTAATTGAACAGGGTGCAGAACCTGTTTTCTTCCAGGATTTTTTCAACCAGTTTTATTGTGCAGTAAATATCGACGGTAAATATTCTACGTTCAGTTCATCAGCAGATATGGATACTTCCATTGATTGCATGATCAGCCTTGGTGGCGACGGTACGTTACTGGATACTGTTACACTGGTGAAAGATTCGGGCATTCCCGTTTTAGGAATCAATTATGGCAGACTGGGTTTTCTTGCAAATATTGGTAAAGAAGATCTTCAGACTGCACTGGATGCACTGATCAACCGTAAATATGTTTTAGATAAAAGAACATTGATTCATCTGGATGCAAATATTCCGCTATTCGGTGACTGTCCATATGCATTGAATGAATTTTCACTGCATAAAAAAGATACCTCGCCCATGATCAAAATTCATACCTATCTGAATGGAGAATTTTTAAATACGTACTGGGCAGACGGACTTATTGTAGCTACTCCAACCGGATCTACCGGCTACTCTTTAAGTTGCGGAGGCCCTGTTGTTTTCCCTGACAGCGGCACATTTGTGATAACACCTGTAGCTCCTCATAATTTAAATATCCGCCCGATCATTGTTCCGGAAAACACCATCATCTCTTTTGAAGTGGAAGGGAGAACAGATGGGTTTTTATGTACGTTGGACAGCAGGAGAGAAATTGTGACCAAAGAAATTCAACTGGCTGTAAAAAAAGAAACTTTTGGTATCAACCTGATACGTTTGAATGAAAATAATTTTCTTCAGACATTAAGAGGAAAACTTTCGTGGGGGCTCGACAAACGTAATTAAGTTTTACGCATGAAAAAGACCCGTCGTTTACAACTCATTTTTATTATTTAATGGTTCATGCTTGCTTACATTATTGCAGCACTGATATGGTGGTTCATTGCACTGAATCATCAGAACCAGGATATGACCAACCTGAAGATCCATGATGTGATTTCTGCAGGGGTTGAAAGAGAAAATGAGATCTCCTCAATAGAAACGCTGCGCAAAAGAAAAGTTGCACAATACATAGGCGAAGGTTCAATCTTTTTATTACTGATTGCTGCAGGTGCCATTTATATTTACCGTGCAGTAAACAGGC
>JANNZE010000548.1:0-2303 GCA_031410455.1 Chitinophagaceae bacterium
TCGAATTTTACTTTGAAACTAAGCGTGGATAAAGTAACAGGGGTCGCCATACTCCTGTCGCAAAAGTGAGCTCCTGCCGGTATTAAATAGCGTTTATATTCTTCCTGTACGGGCTGAACAATAGTGGAAACATCCTGCACAACGGCACTATCTTTTTTACACGCCAGGAGCAGGAATGGAAGAATCAATAATCTTACAAAAATTTTCATGATATGGGATAAGTTGCAAATGTGAATGTTTGCAACTTTATTTTTTGTAGAATATTATCGTTTTTTTTGGCTGATTATTGTAAGTGCAGAAACAATACCTGGGTTTCAGTATTATTATAAAATAAGAATTTCTATCAACTTCAGGAATCAGGTATCCGGCATACTGCATCAAAAAGAAAGGATAAAAATATTTTAAAGTATTTTTTTTCTTCAACTTGACATAGAAGATTCAGCGAAACAATAGTTGCTCAAAATTAATCACTGATTTTGTGTTTGAAAAATACATACGTACTTTTTTTCTTGATAAAAAAAGTACCAAAAAAATCAAGAAAGGAAATATATACCGGCAATTTCCTTTCAATAAGCGCTCCTCATCATTTGTGCAAAGTAGGCTGTGAATTATATCGCTATTCAGCGTATCTGCTTCGTTGATCTGTGATATTATTGTACAACATTTTTTTCAAATTCTTTACTTCATGCTATTCAAAAACCATGCACTGAATCTGAGTTAACTATGCACAACTGCCGAACATAGCTGTCCAGACAAACGGGCTGTATATCGTTTGTCTGTACCTTTTTTTGGTTCTTTTTTTTAGCTCCAAATAATTTACTTCAATTGTGTAGGTGAATCTCCTCCGTCGATTTGCAGAAAAAAAAGAACGTTATTGTATTATTAAAAAGAAATAAAACGATTGCAAGTACCCTTTGTGTTTAATAATTAACTCATCCTGGGAGGAATCCCAAATTCTGAAAATATTTTTTCCACCTGTAAAACGGTATAGAACCTGCCCGGACGTTCACCAATGTCTTCCCTTGCGGTTTGCAACCAGCGGGAGAAAGTTTTATAACTAACCTGGTAGAGGTTGCACAATTCCTTTACACTATATGCTTTTATCTCTGTTGTATGTTTTGTTGTTTCCATCCTGGTAATTTTAGAATAACTGTACGATACGCAATGCAGGAGTTACGTTTTTGAGGAAATGATGGAAATAGAAATTGGGTTGAATTTTAGTAGTTCCATTTCCGAAACTGAACTGGCCGGTTGCTATTCTGAATGTTTGCTTTTCATAGGATATTCCATTGCGGGATACGAGATAACTGAGTGCAAAGTATCGCCCGATCCTTGACTGCTTCAACGTTCCCGGCAGGCTGTATTCATAAGAAAGTGTAAGAAAAATATTTTTAGATATTTTCAGTTCACCGTTTTGTCGGTTGAACAAGTAATGCAGTTCCGCTGCTATGCCTATATCATCTGTACGAGACTGTGATTTTTTTATAAAGGCCATTCCAATTGTATTGGAAGGCACTAAAAAGTCTGTATAATTCTGTACCTCTACAGAACCCCGGAACACCAGCAGTTTGTTGGCCATGGGATTCAGTGTGCCCACGTCTTTTTTATATCGCAATTCCTGTTGCTCATTTTTAAATTTCTTTGAACCACTGTGGTTGGCTAAAGCGTCCACCTTATTTTGCAGATCAGCATAGTTTTCCAGGTTATCCATCCCGTTCAGGAAAAAGCTAAGCCTGAAATAACGTACGTCATCCAGTTTGGCTTTACCGGTTCCCCGGCTTAACCTGGCCGTAATGGTCAACGTATCCTGGTTGGTTTTGAGGTTGGCCAGCGTTCCATTCACCATCACAAACTGGCGGCTGGAAGGATGTGAAGGTTGAATCCTGAATTTCCGGATGGAATTATCCTGTAACAGGTAATCCACCCTGCTCGTTTGTAATTCGTCGTTCGAACTGTCCTGTAATTTCCGGAAATCTTTTATAAAAGTTTTTACGATGGTGTCTATATTATTTAAAAGTGCCAGGTCAGCTTTACGGGCAACTTCCACCTGCAGCATTTCTTTATTATCCAGTGGTATGAGATAACGGTAGGTGAAGTAATGACCGGACAATTCAAACAGGTCAGTATATACCTGGGCATAACTTACCTGGACGGTGAAGATGATCACCGCAGACAATATCCATTTTTTCATGATTAATTATTGTTGTTTAAATGAATGGAATGGGAGGGTGTTTCAACAGGGCTTTCAAATTCGCGGAAAGCAGGCTGCAATTGGTAATGATGATTGGCTGTTGTATTCACCG
>JANNZE010000549.1:0-1628 GCA_031410455.1 Chitinophagaceae bacterium
TAATTTTTCTGAAACATATACAGAACATCAGAAAAATATGCGCTTACAGGCAGATCCTACCGTTAAATATGCCATGCGTGATTTCAGTTTGAAAAGGATATTATACGGGCATCTGCAATATCCGTCACCTTATAACACATACCAGGTATCAGGTTTACCGCCAGGACCAATATGCACTGCTTCACCAAATGCGATAGATGCCGTATTGAATGCACCGAAAACAAATTATATTTTTTTTGCAGCCAAACCGGAATTCAATGGTGAACATAATTTTTCTGAAACATATACAGAACATCAGAAATTTGCCAGACAATACCAGAAGGCATTAGACAGTTTGATCATCCGCAGAAATAAAAAATAATTGCTAACCAGGGTAGAAAAAATATTCGCACGCAATAAACCGGTTGCTTTCTTTTTACAGAGAAGTAAACACTGGTACTGGAATGCAGACCATTCTTTTACCGTATTTGATGTAGTGAAAATGTTTCATTCGCAGGTTCGTGCACAGGGGCTTCGTGAGCGTGCATCAGCCATCTCGTACAATTTCATCATGTCGCTGCCGCCTTCTCTCCTTTTTATTTTTACACTGATCCCTAACCTGCCTTTCATCAGCACCCGCAGTATCAAATACCAGTTGCATAACCTGATCTTTGATATCATACCAGCAAGAACCTATAACCGGGAAGTGATCAGGTTTGTGGATTCATTTATTGATGGAAATAAAATCGGTCTGTTGTCTTTCGGATTATTGTTATCGCTCTTTTTTGCATCCAACGGTATGATGGGACTGATGCGTTCTTTCAATAAAAAATATATTGGTTTTGAAAAAAGAAAAGGTATTCACCAGAGATGGCTGGCCATTAAACTTACCGTATTGTTGTTTGGTTTACTGATGGGCTATCTGTTACTGCTGATCATGCAGGGAGCTATCCTTAAGATGATAGTTTCTGACAGCGGTTGGCGGGAAGTGATCAAATACACACGATGGATACTGATATTATTTCTCATATTTTTTGCAATCGCCTTTATTTTCAAATTTGCACCTGCAGTGGAAAAAAGATGGAAAATATTTTCACCCGGCACTATCCTGGCCACTACACTCAGCGTATTGGCAACGTTAGGATTTGCCGCATTTGTAAACAGTTTTGGCAGGTATAATGTACTGTATGGATCTATCGGAACCATTATGATGGTAATGGCCCTTATCTTTATAAATTCCCTGGCCTTATTGATCGGGTTCGAACTGAATGTAAGTATAGAAACGCTCAAAAGACGGGCTTCGCTCAAGGAATAGATGCCATTTATATAATTGTGATATTTCTTTTTATATTTCTCGCTAAATTGTTCTAAAATTTTTACATGAAAACTTTAATGACCGTTTTACTTTTTACAGGGCTGATCACCATGGCTTATAAACCAGGCCCTGTACTGCCTATCGGAAGTGAAATGCCAAAGGCTGGGTTAAGCATGAAAGACATTTCCGGGAAAGATATCTCTTTAAAAAAAGCAGCTACTTCAAAAGGTTTACTGGTGATGTTCAGTTGCAATACCTGCCCATATGTAATTAAAAACCAACAACGTACATTGAATATCTGTAATTATGCGAAAGATAAAAAATTAGGTGTGAT
>JANNZE010000550.1:0-2715 GCA_031410455.1 Chitinophagaceae bacterium
TTTAAAATACCTTCATAAAACACAGCAAGGTCAGTTGTTCCGCCACCGATATCTACAATGGCCACTCCTGCTTCAAGATCCTGATCACACATTACAGCTGCTGCAGATGCAAGCGGTTGCAATACCAGGTCTTTGGTTTGAAGATTTGCTTTTTCAACACTTCTGTTGATGTTGCGTATCGCATTTTTATCGCCAGTGATGATGTGAAAATTTGCGCCCACTTTTACTCCGCTGTAACCGATCGGGTTGCCAATATTCTGGAAATTATCAACCGTAAATTCCTGTGGAATCACATCAATGATCTGATCACCTGCAGGAATATAGGTTCTGTATTGGTCAGCGATCAGTCTGTCGATCTCATCCTGCCTGATCTCTTCATCCAGATTCTGGCGAACGATATCACCGCGGGTCTGCAGACTTTTAATATGATGTCCGGCAATACCTACATATACTTCACTGATGGCAAGATTAGGATTGGAAGCATAGCAGTTTTCAAGGGCAGTCTGAATTGCTTTGATGGTCTGATCAATATTCAAAACCATTCCATGTTGTACGCCATTGCTGTTTGCACGACCGAAGCCTAATATCTCCAGTTTGCCAAACTCATTTTTTCTACCGGCGATAGCGGCAATTTTTGTGGTGCCGATGTCTAAGCCTACAATTATGGGTTGTTCCTGGTTCATAAAGTTGTGTTTTCTGTTTGTATGTTTAGTTACTTATTTTTTTTGGCATTATCATTTTTGGCTTTGTAACCGCAGTTTTTTTTGCTGCCGTTTTTTTTACCGCTGGTTTCGGTACAGTTTTAACTACTGGTTTAACCGTTGCTCGTGTTACAGTTTTTACTACAGGTTTAACCGTGGGTTTAGCTGCAGTTAATGTTGGCTTGGCAGGCAAATTATTTCCATTTAACGGAGCAGCCGACAAAATAACGGCAGGCATTGCCGCATTGGGCTCACCTGACTCATCTCTCTGCAACGACTGCATTACCAGTGTACTGTCGGTATTTTTTTCATTTTCCGGCAAAAACATTTTTACAGAATCACTTGCCATCCGCTCGGTTGTTTCTGCTATCATCTGCATCAGCATAATGGTGCGCAGAGAATCAGCAGATACATCATCCTTCCCTCTTATTTTAGCCACTACTTCATTATCATATTGCAAATTGATCTGGCTGTATTTTCCCCAACCGGTTTTGGTAATGATATTTTTATAGAAAAGTTTCAGTTTATCAAATTTTTCTTCCAACCGGGATGCATCACCGAATATGATCAACTGATTTCCCATTTTTGGGATCAGTTCAAAAGTTCTTTGCGGCGTTATATCCACCTGGTCTATCATCGACATTAAAAATGCATCCTGACCAATATACATTCCCAGGTCTTTAACATTACGGAGCAATGCACTGTCTTTACGTGACAAAACTTTTACATCCGTTGGAAAATTAGTGATCACAGGAAGTTTAGCAGAAAACTTTTCACTGAGCGGCAACATCATCATACTGCTGTCAATATAATAGCTTGTGCCATTGGTTGAAAATATTCTCACCACCGGCTCACGTTCTTCTATTTCTGCTTCCAGAACATTGTTATTATCAAAATACAATTCTGCATCCTTTATCCATACTTCTTTCTTAAGTACTGTTTCAATAGCACGGAGATCAAAATTGTTGATGGCTTTTCCTGTGTACCTGTTTCCTGTGTTTACAGAAATGATACGCTCTACATCCTGCTGATCAATAAAAAAATTGTGGTTCACACCTGTAATCCGAACATGAATTCCGGCACACTGGCGTTCATTCGTGTGTACTGCCGCAGAAATCAACAACAAGAGCGTTCCGCATCCAAGCACTATCCACATAGTGATGAGCAGGATTGAGCGGACCTTATGTTTATTTAACCATTTCAAGATTGCAGTATACTTTTTAAAGGTTGAACCATTGTGTCTATATCACCTGCCCCGGATGTTATCAATAAAGAAGGTTTGGTTTCAGAGATAATATCTAATAATTCTTCTTTTGATACGATTTTTTTTGCCTGATTTTTCATTCTGTTCAAAATCATTTCGCTGCTTATTCCTTCAATCTGTAATTCCCTGGCAGGATAGATCGGCAGCAACATTATTTCATCTGCCATGTCCAGCACTTCAGCAAAATCATCTGCAAGGTCTCTTGTTCTTGTGTACAGGTGCGGCTGAAAAACAATTACACATTTTTTATCAGGGAATAATTCTTTTGAGCTGCTGATAAGTGCCCTTAATTCTTCCGGATGATGCGCATAATCATCAATGAAAACTGTTTCAGAATTTTTGATAATGTATTCAAATCTTCTTTTTACACCGGCAAAAGAAGCAACTGCTTTTTTAACCAGGTAATCATCTATCGCCAGGTATGTAGCCACTGTAATAGCAGCTATTGCATTTTCAATATTATGTAGTCCGCCCATGTTGAGCTGAAAGCCCGGTTTCTTTTCCCCTCGCAGCATCACATCAAATACATACGATCCGTTATTTACTTTTATATTATCTGCAAACACATCAGATTGCTGATCTGTAAGACTGTAGGTAATTTGAGTATCGCCTTTCAGATCATGGGTACGGCTGATATTTCTTTTTTTGATCAGCAAACCGTCTTTTTTAATGTTTGCAGAAAAACCAATATATGCTTCCTGCATCTGTTCTTCAGTTCCATAGATATCCAGGTGATCTGCATCCATGGAA
>JANNZE010000551.1:0-5313 GCA_031410455.1 Chitinophagaceae bacterium
CCCATCACGAAAGTGGTGGGTTTTTGTTTTAAGGGATGCGGGAGATTAGATTATAGATATTAGATGTAGGATACATGATTTTGAAACTGATACCTGAATGCTTTTTAGTGTAAGGGCTGTCTTTTATTTTTTTTCACAAAGCGAAGAGGTAAAAGTTAAAACAGAATAACACATATCCCGCATCCCGCATCCCGCATCCCGGTTCCCGTATCCCGTTGCCTTGCTTTAAATGGTATCATCTTTGTAATTTGTAACAAATTGAAGATCAATTTTTATGAGAAATTTAAAATTATCAATCTGGTATATCTCTGCACTTATGTTGTTTAATACTTGTGCCCGGAATCCGGTAACAGGGAAGAAACAGGTGGTGTTTATGTCTGAAGCACAGGAACTGGAAATGGGAAAAGAGGCAGATCCGCAGATCATTGCACAATATGGTTTATATGAGGATGCTTCTCTCCAGAGTTTTATAACAGAAAAGGGAAGAGCAATGGCAGCTATTTCTCACAGACCGAATATAGAATACAATTTCAGGATCGTAGATTCTGATGTATTGAATGCCTTTGCTGTTCCGGGAGGATATGTTTATTTTACCCGGGGTATTATGGCACATTTTAATGATGAAGCTCAATTTGCCGGTGTACTGGGACATGAAATAGGCCATATTGCGGCAAGGCATACCGTTGCCCAGCAGCGCAACCAGCTTTTAGGTCAGTTAGGAATTATTGCAGGGGTGGTGATTGCTCCGGATCTGGCACGATTTGCAGAAACAGCTTCGCAGGGATTGGGTTTGATGTTATTGAAATTCGGTAGAGATGCAGAAAGACAAAGTGATGAACTGGGCGTGGAATATTCTTCAAAAATCGGATATGATGCAAAGGAAATGGCAGATTTCTTCATCACTCTTGACAGGCAGACCAAGGCAGCATCCAGCCAGGAATTGCCGGAGTTTTTATCAACGCATCCGAATCCGGGAGACAGAAATGTTACGGTTGCAAAACTCGCTGCTGAGTGGAAAACAAAATTGAAACTTACCAATCCTCAGATCAACAGAAATATGTATCTGAAAAGAATTGACGGAATTATTTATGGTGAAGATCCCCGCCAGGGATTTTTAGATAACAATATTTTTTATCACCCGGTTTTAAAATTGCAATTTCCAATACCGCAAGGATGGAATTATCAGAATACGCCTCAGCGTGTTCAGGTGGCGCCTAAAGATGGAAAGGCGTTACTTTTTATGTCACTGGCAAAAGGAACAAACTTGTCGGATGCGGTATCAAACACATTACAGGGATATGGCCTTACAGCATTGGAATCAAAACAAACAATGGTGAATGGTTTGAATGCAATATCCGTCGTGGCAGATCCAACTCCTCAGCAGGGTCAGCAACCGCAGCAGGTGAGAACCTTATCTTATTTTATTTCCTATGGAGGAAATATTTACCATTTCATGGGAGTATCATCTACTACAGATTTCAACGGTTTTGTGCCTGTCTTTCTTCAAACGATGCAGGGATTCCGTCAACTAACCGATCAGGCTAAGATCAATAAAAAGCCGGAGCGTATACGTATCAAAACAACGAACGTAGCTATAACACTTGAACAGGCATTAAAAAATTACAATATGCCTGCAACACGGATGGAAGAACTGGCTATTTTAAATGGTATGCAGCTTACAGACAAATTAACTGCAGGCACTTTAATTAAAGTTTTTGGAGAATAATGAAGGTACAGCCAACTCATTTTTGTACATTTGAAATCTGTTTTAATCAAAACATTAACAATGAAAAAATTATTTACCCTTGCGTTACTCGCAACAGGATTAATGACAACAAATGCGCAGGCACAGGACGATAAATCAAAAAGAAAAAGTCCACCAGCATCTGTAACTCAAAAGATCAGCAATGGTGCTACCATTAAGATCAGTTATAGCCAGGTTTCTTTAAATGGAAGAACTGTTGGAAGAGATGTGGAGCCTAAAGACGGACAACTCTGGAGAACCGGAGCAAATGAAGCAACTGTTTTTGAAACAGACAAACCGGTTAATGTGATGGGATCTACTATACCTGCAGGAAAATACAGCGTGTTCACCATTTATAATGGCCAGATCGCTACTGTTATTTTCAATAAAAAGACAGATTTGTGGGGAACAGACAGTTATGATCAATCACAGGATCAGGCACGTTTCGACACGAAAGTAACGCCGTTGGAAACGCCATCCCAGAAATTAACTTTCACCGTTTCTCCTGAAGGTGCTGTTGCATTATTATGGGGAAGTAAGAAATTAGAGTTTTTCATATTCTGATAATCATCAAAAAGTATAAAAAAAGAGGTTGAATTTTCAACCTCTTTTTTTGTGTTCAGATCTTCAGTAATTTTTTCTTTCTTAAAACCAGCCAGGTAACGGAAGCTATAAAAATGAACGGCCATAATCTGGCAAGCAGTATCAGAAATTCTCCTATAATGGAAATGCCGGATCGTATGGATGTAACAAATCGATCAGCAAATCCCGGCTTGCCGCTTGGTTGTGTATGATCCAAGATGACCGAATAAAATGTTAGCTGAATAGTACTGAAGGTGGTTTGATGTGACATTTGCGTATGGGTGCTGTTCATACTTTCGATCTGTTCCTGCAGTTCATTGATCTCATTCTGAACTTTCAGTACCTCATTTATATTCTTCGATTTTTTTAAAAATTCCAGGTATTTCAAACGTGTTTCTTTTTTTGTTTCCAGGCGGGCCTTTATGTCTTTCATTTCGCCGGTAACATCCTGCGTGGAAATATTTCTTTCAATGGTTTTGATGGCTTTATTATTTAACTGGTTCAGTAATTCTTCAAAACGCATAACGGGAACTTTGATCGTTACTTCACTTTCATTCCTAAGATTTGCATAGGTATTTTTTTCAGAAGCTATGTAACCCGAATATTGTGTAACCAGGGTGTGCAAACCATTGTTGAAACTTTTGAAATCTCCCACTTCCACTGTAAGTGTTGCATTTTTGATCAGCTTTTTTTCCCAGGGAATAATTTCGGGTAAAGACATTCCGGAAGGTTTTTCGGCAATACTATCCGTTGAAACAGAAGGAAGCGGTTCCGCCTGGGCGATGGTTTCATCTGCCGAATTTACATCAGGAGAAATATTTTCTGTATTACGGTTACAGGAAAAGATAAGGATGGATATAAACAACAAAAGGATTCTTACAGGCATAAATTCAAATTTTAAAGATGAAGAGATGCCTGTTGATTCCTTTGAAGTAAATTATGTAACCAATGTTTGCTGTTAAGAAAAGTACAATATGGTTAATTGCAGATCAGCATTTTTGGAGCGCATACCAGATAATTAAAAAAATGATGATGGTGCTGAAGCAACCACCACCTAATTTTTTTGCACCATAACCTGCGATCAGACCTCTGAATAAATTATTCATGATATTTTTTTATTTGGATATAAAAAAATTATGCCATGGTTTAATTAAACTGACGTCTTCTCTGGGGTTGCTGGTTTTTGTTATGTTGTTGCGGACGCTGAGGCCTTTGTGTTTGTGGCTTTTTAGGAGCCGGCCTTCCGTTCAGATCCACCTCAATATGGTAAGGGTGATTTTTATTAACGGGGATTTTTTTGCCGATCAGTTTTTGAATATCGCGTAATTCCACCAGTTCTTCTCTATCGCAGAACGAATAGGCAACACCTTCTGCACCTGCTCTTCCAGTACGGCCAATTCTGTGTACATAAGTTTCCGGTACATTAGGCATATCAAAGTTGATCACATGCGTCATATCATCCACATCAATTCCACGTGCCGCAATATCAGTGGCTACTAAAATCCGTGTTGTCCTGTTTTTAAAATTACCCAGTGCTTTTTGTCTTGCAGGCTGACTTTTATTTCCATGGATAGCTTCAGCAGTAACGCCATGTCTTAAAAGATCTTTTACGATCTTATCGGCACCATGTTTTGTTCTGGTAAATACCAGTGCGGTCTCAATGGTTTTGTCATCCAGGATAAAATTGAGCAGTGTTTTTTTATCATTCTTTTCAACGAAATATAAACTCTGGTCTATCTTTTCTACTGTAGAAGAAACAGGCGTCACTTCCACAAATACAGGCTGGTGTAAAATGCCGGAAGCAAGGGATTGTATTTCTACAGGCATGGTTGCAGAAAAAAGAAGGGTTTGTCTTTTTGCCGGAACTTTTGCTATGATCTTTTTTACATCATGAATGAAACCCATATCGAGCATCCTGTCTGCTTCATCCAGAACAAGAATTTCAAGATCTTTCAGTGAAACATAACCTTGCGTCATCAGGTCTAATAAACGGCCTGGAGTAGCTACTAGGATATCTACACCACGCTGCAACAGTTGCGTTTGTGAATGCTGGTTCACGCCGCCGAAGATCACACAGTTTTTCAGGCGTAAATTTTTTCCATAAGCATCCAGGTTCTCCTGTATCTGAATAGCGAGCTCCCTGGTAGGAGTAACTATTAAGGCACGGATAGGCTTGAATTGTCCGGCGTAATTTTTAGGGCTGGCCAGCAGTTGTAAAATAGGAATAGCAAATGCTGCCGTTTTTCCTGTACCTGTCTGGGCACAACCCTGAAGATCTTTTCCTTCCAGTAAATGTGGAATAGATTGTTGCTGAATGGGTGTGGGTTGTGTATAACCCTGGTCTTTCAACGCATCAAGGATGGGTTGAATGAGTTTTAAATCTGTAAATAACAATGATATTATTTTAAATTATGAGTGCGGAATGAATATTAATTCATCTTCATAATCTTAATGCTGAGAGTGGATGGTAAGCCTACAATGAACGGTTAAGTATGCCGCGTATAAATATGAACTATCGTAAAGATAGGCTTAAATTCCGAAATTACTAATAATGGGAGATCGTAACCCGCATCCCGCCTCACTGCCCTTCAAGCAACATATCAGAATAAGACCGGCTTTCAAAATCCTCTTTTTTAAGCTGAAGAATTTTGGCGTATGCCTCACATTGCTGTAAAAGTGTTTCCATTCCTCGTGTTCCGTCCTGATCGATCGCTTCCACTTCTACAAAACTTCCCAGTTGATCAACCCTGTCAAAATGAAATTTTACATTATCAATAAAATAGATCCGGCGCACTTTATTCACCACTACTTTAATACCATGAGCGGCTTCCAGTAAGGATTTGAGTATGGAAGGTTCTGTTGAATGATACAAAATCACATCAGATTTTTTGGCATCCGGAAGATCTGCCCTTTTGTAATAAATAAGGGCATTTTCAATATTACCTTCTCTTAGTTTCAAACGCCCATCCCCAATATTAAAATAAGTG
>JANNZE010000552.1:0-1871 GCA_031410455.1 Chitinophagaceae bacterium
TGACAAAGGGTTATTGATAAATTTCGGAGCGAGAAGTTTACAAGTAAAAAGACTAAGACATCCTTTAAATAAAATGCCCAATACCATCCCATCCAAAAACCCCAAAATCCAATAAATCCAATCTAATAATCCAAGTATCCAACAAATCCAGATACAATAAACTAATTTCATCTACAAACATATCAATCGTATGAAATCTCCCACGCAACCTCCCTCCAGACTCAAAAAAATATTTGGTGTTGCTTTTGGAATTTCCATTGTGGTGGGTGGCACCATTGGCGCTGGTATTCTTCGCACTCCGGGCAGTATTGCCGCACTTCTGCCCGACCGTACACTTATTCTTTCGTGCTGGCTGATAACCGGTTTGTATATTTTATTATCTGCCAGTTCGTACGCCGAATTAACCACCATGTTGCCAAAGGCCGGAGGTGCATTCAATTATATAAAAAGAGCTTTTGGCTCCTATGCCGGTTTTGTGTCCGGCTGGTTCGATTTTATGCTGAACATTATTGCACCTGCATTTTTCTGTGTGGTCCTGGGAGAATACAGCGCGCTGTTTTTCCCGGAGCTAAAATCGTATTCTACTTTAATAGCACTTTCCTTTCTCACCACATTTACATTACTAAATTTACCGGGCGTAAAAAGCGGAAGCGTTATTCAGCAACTCACGAGTGCGTTAAAAATTATTTTACTGATAACACTCATTGCAGGCTGTTTTTTTGCACAGCCTGTTCAATCAGGAACGGCTATCTCCATTCCTTCGCCTGTAACCAATGGTGCCTGGATGATCGCTTTTTTTAAGGCTATGCAATTAATATTAAGTACGTACGACGGATGGATGTCTGTTTCCTTTTTTGCTGAGGAAGATAATGATCCCGGAAAAAATATTCCCAGATCTTATTTCATCGGCGCAGCCACCATTATTATTTTGTATGTTTTGATAAATGCAGCGCTCTTATATGTGCTTCCTATAAGTACAATTGCCGCATCTCCTTTAGCGGCTTCCGCTGCAGCGGCTGTTGCCTTCGGTAGCTGGGGTGCCACGTTCATCAATATTGCCGCCTTGTTTATAGTATTGAGCATCTTAAATGCGTATATGATGATTCCCTGCAGAATATTATTTGGCTTGAGCAGAGAAGGCTTTTTTATTCCTCAGGGAATGCTGGTAAACAAAGGAGGATCACCGTATTTTTCTCTGCTGATCTGTTATGGCCTCTCCTTCTTTTTGATTGTTACCAATTCTTATGAACAGCTTTTTGCCTTAGGTGCTGTTATGTTAACCATAGTGACCGCTTTTTCGTTTGCCTCCTTACTTCAATTGCGTAAAAAGGAACCGAACCTCCCCCGGCCATATAAAGTCTGGGGATATCCATACATGACCATCCTTGCCTTATTGGTGACCGTTCTGTTGTTCATAGGTTTTGCTTTCAGCGATTACAGAAGTTTGATAATTGTTACAGGCATTTTTCTTTTATCCTATCCCTTTTATAAACTGATCAGTATTAAAAATAATGCAATATCTTAAAGCAAAAGACATTGATCATTATACAGATTAGGTATGTTTTTTGAATGGAAAGCTAACGTACTGTAAACCAATTTCATCCTTAATTTTATGAAGAAACCAATTTTTTAAAATATATTGAAAGCAAAAGGATGATACAAGGCGTATGCATGCTTTTATATAAATTTATACAAACCTTTTTATATAACTAATTAAGTTATTTTTCAATTATGAATATAAGCGTCATCCATTTATTGCTGGCTGATGATGATCTGGATGATTGCAGCTTTTTTAAAGACGCCTTGGACGATCTGCCGCTCACCTATACGCTAAAAACAGTTAATGATGGCGTTCAGCTTTTGAATTTCCT
>JANNZE010000553.1:0-2900 GCA_031410455.1 Chitinophagaceae bacterium
CACCTTTGTAAGCGCCGGTTTTGGGAGAAAGTATTTTTGCAAACTGATCGATGTAAAATTTCAATTCTCCCCCGGCGATCCTGATACCGGCGGGTATTGCCGCAAAGAAGCCGTATTTTTTAATATTGTATTTGTATATTCCTAAACTGTCAAATTGCTTTGGTGTGACAGGAGAATAAAAACCCAATTTACCTTCATTTTCAATGCTGCTGTTGATGTTGAATGTAGAATCGTTTCTCTTAACAGTAACGGTAACTTTATCACCAACTTTTTTATTGATCATGGCGTCTGAAAATTCATCAAAGAACATTATTGGCTTACTGTCGATCGCCACGATATAATCTCCTTTTCTCAATCCCGCTTTATACACGTTTGCTGTATCTTCCACACCCAGTGTTATTACCGGAACTCTCGGACTGATCATCGGCCCTTCAAATTTCCCTTTCTTTTCCACCAGTTTGCCTATAAGATCCACCGGCATAGCCAACATTTGTTGTTTGCCATTTCTTTCGATGGTAACATCCTTATCAACGATCAGCAATTTTTTAAGAACGTTTGTATAATCATCGATGGGTTTTCCGTCAACGGCCAGAATTTTATCGCCGTTCTGAAAACCAAGTTGCTTGAACAGGGAATCATTAAAAGAAATACCATATTTCAATGAATTTGCAGGAATTTTTTTCTCTCCCCAAACCATCGCTATCATGGCGTAAATAATAAAAGCCAGTAAAATATTTACGGTTACGCCTCCGATCATAATGATCAGTCTTTGCCAGGCCGGTTTACTTCTGAATTCCCAGGGCTGAGCAGGTTGTTTCATTTGTTCCTTGTCCATACTCTCATCTACCATTCCGGAAATTTTTACATAACCTCCGAGTGGAAGCCATCCAATTCCATAAACAGTTTCTCCGATCTTCTTTTTGGCAATAGAAAACCAGGGGTCGAAGAACAGGTAGAATTTTTCCACACGGCATTTGAACCATTTTGCCGTGATATAATGGCCAAATTCGTGCAATACCACTAATATGGAAAGTGACAATAAGAGTTGGGCCACTTTCAATCCAACGCTGGGCCAGTTAATCGCTAATAATGTATCCATCGGAAATATAACAGGTAATCAAGAGAATTACCTATGATCAAAGTTTTAATAAAGAAGCTGCAAAGTTACGTGCCTCACCATCGCTTTCAAAATAATCCTGTAAAGATGGTTTGTTAATATATTCAATTTTGGCCATGGTCTTTTCCACCACTGCGGTGATGTCCAGGAAGCCGATCCTGTTTTTTAAAAATGCCCAGACAGCTATTTCATTGGCTGCATTCAGTACACAGGCCACGTTTCCGCCTTTTTGTAGAGCTTCTGTTGCGAGGCCCAGGTTTCTGAATGTTTTATAATCAGGTTCTTCAAAATTCAGTTGCGGATACTTTCTGAAGTTGAGTCTTGGAAAATCATTTTTTATACGCTGCGGAAAACCCAGCGCATACTGAATTGGTAGTTTCATATCCGGCAGACCCATCTGGGCTTTCACACTTCCATCCTGGAACTGCACCATACTGTGAATGACACTTTGCTGATGAATTACTACTTCAATCTGATCCGGTTCCAGGTTGAAAAGCCATTTGGCCTCGATCATCTCCAGGCCTTTGTTCATTAAGGTTGCAGAATCGATGGTAATTTTAGCGCCCATGCTCCAGTTAGGATGCTGCAATGCATGATCCCGTTTTACGTTTACCAGGAAGTTTGGTTTTTTACCCAGGAAAGGTCCGCCGCTTGCTGTAAGTATGATCTTTTCGATCGGGTTTCGGTTTTCACCGATCAGGCATTGAAAGATGGCAGAATGTTCACTGTCTACCGGAATGATCGGCGCCCGCATTTCAAATGCTTTCTGCATTACAATATCTCCAGCCACAACCAGTGTTTCCTTATTGGCCAGCGCCACCATCTTTCCTTTGGTAACCGCTTTTAGCGTGGGTTTCAGGCCGGCAAAGCCAACAATGGCAGCCAGCATGATGTCGTATGTATCAAAATCAGCCACTTCTTCCAGAGCTGCTTCTCCACAAAAAACTTTAATATCGGTATTGCTTAGGGCTGATTTTACAACATCGTATTTTTTTTCATCTCCAATCACCACGGCATTGGGTAAAAACTCCAGCGCCTGTGTTACCAGCAATTCATCATTGGCATGTGCAGTAAGAATCTCCACATCAAAAATGTCGCGGTTAGCACCAATTACTTCCAAAGCCTGTTTTCCGATAGAACCTGTTGATCCGAAAATGGCGATCCTTTTTTTAGCTTGCATTTCTGCCATATGATATATATGATTGATCTGTGCGGCAAGTTAAGTTAATCCGTGGTTTATCACGGGAAGATCAACAAAAACGTGCTAAGTGATATATGATTGTAATTTTTCGGCCAGATCGCGGTTGTTACCCAGTCTTGCTACTTTGTTCTGTCCTCCCAGTTTACCAATACTTTTCATCTGATCCTGGAAACCATTTTTGCGTATGGTTGTGATCTTAAGCGGTTGTAAAATATTGCCTTTCACCAGGTCATCATAATACACATTTTTAGCTCTTACATGATCATCGAGTTGTTGTGCAAAAGCCAGAAGGTCTGCGGGCATTTTTTCAAATTCAATGAACCATTCATGATAACTTTTACCCGCGTCTGTTGAAACCATTGGCGCGATGGTGAATTCGTTGATGCGAACATCCGAAACTTTCACCGTTTCCAGTAAAGCATCTTCCACTTCTTCCACAATCACATGTTCACCAAAAGCAGAAATGAAATGTTTCGTTCTTCCTGTAACTACAATTCTATAAGGATGCGTCGAAACAAATTTTATGGTGTCGCCGATATTGTATGCCCATAGACCTGCGTTGCTGTTGATGATGAGCGCATA
>JANNZE010000554.1:0-1967 GCA_031410455.1 Chitinophagaceae bacterium
CATAATAATTTCGATTTGGTATCTCAAAGTTATTACACAGAAACCTATCGGAAATCATAGGTTACAACTTAAATTAAAAATAACTAAAAGTCCCAATTTAATTATAATTAATTCCTTTGGAAAAATTACATATTACAGTTACAGTTTTCGATGCAAGCTAATAATTTTGTAACCTCATGTTCTTTGAGCGAATAATACATATTTAAGCCATCTTTATTAGATTTCAAAATGCCACGTAATTTCATGTTGATAAGGTGGTGCGAAATCAATGATTGTTCCGATTCCAAGGCTTCACAGATTTCATTAACCGATAAGCCATCTTCCTGTTCTAATAATTGGATAATCGCTAAACGGGTGGGGTGAGCAACGGCTTTCAGAATATAAGCTGCTTTTTCAAATTTCTCTTTATTGATTTTAATATTGGCTATTTCTGCGGTCATTATGATTAATAAATTAACAATACAAATATATGATAATATTTTCATATAATAATAATGCTTTCATTAAAATGAGTAAAATATACTATTTATCCAATAAAAGGTGCCATTCTGAAAGTATTTTAAAACTCTTTTGAAAATTTATTCTCCAATAGTTTTTCTTTAAAAGCAGACTTGAAAGTGTAGGCAAAAGTGAGCATAATGGCTCTTGTATCAGCTTTTTGAGTACGATTACTATAAAAATCGTTTGTGAAATTTTTTGAGCCACTTTTCAAGGTATTGAATACATCGACCACAACTAACCCGAGTCGGGCGTTGCCCTTTCCAAGTTTTTGTTGGAAACCTAAATCTACATTGTATAAAGCTATCAATCTACCCTGTGGGGTTGTTGCTGCCGAATTATAATTACCTATTACTTGCAATTTCCCGCCTTTTCCAACAACAAAATTATTGATGAGCTTTCCGTACCAGTTAAAAGAATTTTGAATGGCATCGCTTGAGATATTACTTCCATTTAGTTTTTGTTGAAATAACGTAACGCTCGCATTC
This sequence comes from Chitinophagaceae bacterium, assembly GCA_031410455.1. GTDB lineage: Bacteria > Bacteroidota > Bacteroidia > Chitinophagales > Chitinophagaceae > Ferruginibacter. The sequence goes on from JANNZE010000554.1 coordinate 987, forward strand.
ACATCATAAAAGTGATTGATTTTTGCTGTGAAAATATTTTCTAAGCCATAGCTATTTGCCGAGCCAATGTTTATCGGCAAATTTAGCACTGTACCGTTGGCTTGTGGCTGAAAATAGTTGCGGATTGTATTTTTTGAATACCTATAAAACGCATTGGTTGATAGTGTAACATTTTCAACTTCTTTGTTGTAGCCTAATTCAAGGGCGTGAATAATTTCGGGTTTTAGGTTTGGATTTCCACTGTGCGGATTTAAAGCATCAGTAATATCTACAAAAGGATTTAGTTGACCTAAACGGGGGCGATTAATACGTTTTCCGTAGGAAATCTTCCAAAATTCATCAGGATTTTTAAAATAACTAAAATTGGCAGTTGGAAAAAGTTTCAAATAATCATTCGTGAAATGAGTACTCATGTTTTGTGTTTCACCGCTATTATTTACTTTTTCCGCCCTTAAACCCAATTCATATTTCCAGTTTGGTTTGTCTTTTTCTCCCAAATAAGCATGATAAAGAGCATAAAGTGCGTGAACTTGTTCATTAAAATTGAAAATATTACTCGAAGCAGTATTAATTATGTAGTTACCTCCGACTTTATTTGAACTCTCATAATCGGTTTTGATGGAGCGAAAGATGCCTTTGTAACCTGTTTCTAAAAGTCCTTTTTCACCAATTGGTACAGCATAATCAAGCATAGCATTTGAGATGACACCATTTTCATAATTATGCGTTTTTTGATAAACTGTTTCGCCTAAATTGTTTAAACTTTCACTCAAACTTTGGGTCGAAATATCGGTGTTTTCTTTGCCATTTTCGATGGATGTATTGGCATTTGCCGACAATGATTTTTGTGGATTTGTAAATTTTCTTGTATAATTCATGGCTAATTCGGCCACTTTTGAACGGCGATATTCTCCCGAATATCGGTCAATTCCTGAGTTATAGCTATTGTTTTGCCTGTATATCAAACTTTTAAGGTCTTCG
>JANNZE010000555.1:0-2704 GCA_031410455.1 Chitinophagaceae bacterium
CCGGAAATCAATTTATTCGGGGCTGATGAAAATTATATTGATCTCAATGGTTATAAGATCAGTTATGGTAGAAATTTAACGCCCACTGAAGTAGAATATGGCCGTAATGTGTGTTTGCTGGGCAGTGCGGTGGCTTCTAAATTATTTCCGGTGAATGTGGCCAAAGCAATAGATGCAGTGGTACACGTAGATCATATTCTGTACAGGGTAGTGGGCGTTCTGGAAGAAAAAAGCTCCAGTGCCTTTTTCAATGCAAATAAAGTGGTGGTGACAACATTGAATAATGTACGGCGCGTTTTCACCGGACAGTCATCTTCTTTTAACATTGCAGTGATGGTGCCTGATATAAAACTGATGGAAGTGGCTACAGGCGAGGCGAGGGGAACTTTCAGACCCATCCGCAAACTGGATGTAAAAGACAGCGATAATTTTTACATTGATAAAAGTGACAGCATTGCGGAAGCCTTGCTTACGAATCTTGGTTTCCTGGAAAAAGGAACGATCGGTATTGCTTTTATTACGTTGATTGGTGCAGCGATCGGTCTTATGAATATTATGCTCGTTGCTGTAAATGAACGAACCAAAGAGATCGGACTGGTTAAAGCACTGGGCGGTACAAAAAAAGATATCAGGGCACAATTCTTATTTGAATCTGTGCTCATCAGCCTCATGGGCGCCATTGCTGGAATTTTGGCAGGAATTCTGTTAGGTAATGTTGTGGCGCTTCTGTTAAACACGGGTTTCATAATACCATGGAATTGGGTAATCGCTGGTATTGTCGTTTGTACAGTAGTAGGATTGGTTGCAGGGCTCTATCCTGCCATCAAAGCTTCCAGGCTGGATCCTATTGTTGCACTGCGGTACGAATAACTGCTTTTATTTCAATTATTAATGCATGGGTTTGTCCGCAGTAAAAAAATTAACAGCAAATGTTTGCTTTCAATTATTTTACTAACTTGTGCGTTCACAATTATTTCATTTTTATAACAAAGCTTTCGTAATTAAATTATTAAACTTCGAACGTTATGGCAGAAACAAGACCTACTGCAACAGTTAAACCGGTTACTTCAGTGCAGGCGAAAAAGTCAAGCAACACAATCTCATGGGTAGCTCCCGTACTTTGTATTATCATCGGCTTTTTGATATGGAGATTTGGATTGGGAAGTGCATCTAATTTTAATAAACCGGATATGGCTGGTGGATTCTGGCCTGCGCATCATGAGCCGAAATCCCAGATCTATAACATGTACCTCGGTGGTATTGTGGTACCGGTACTGATCGGAACTTTTTTAACGGTTCTGGTTTTCATCATCGAAAGATTCCTGACAATTACGAAAGCTGTTGGTACTTCCAATAATGCTGATTTCATCCGCAAGGTGCAGTATCACCTGGCCAATAAAAATGTAGATGCAGCACTGGCGGAGTGCGACAAACAAAAAGGTTCTGTTGGTAATGTTATGAAAGCGGGTTTACACCGTTACAAAGACATGATCAATAACAATGAATTATCAACTGAGCAAAAAGTAATGGCTATCCAGAAAGAAGTGGAAGAAGCTACTGCTCTTGAATTACCTATGCTGGAAAAGAATCTTGTGTTCCTTTCAACGATCGCTTCTGTGGCAACGCTGATCGGTCTGTTCGGAACGGTGTTGGGGATGATCCGTTCTTTCTCTGCGCTTGGTGCAGATAGTGGCGGTGGAGCTGCAGCCAGCCAGTTATCTCAGGGTATTTCTGAGGCCCTTTACAATACGGCTTTGGGTATCGGTACATCTGCTATTGCGATCATTTTCTATAATATGTTCACAACGCGTATTGATGGTATCACTTATGGTATCGACGAAAGCGGATTTACGTTAACACAATCTTTTGCTTCTTTATACAAGTAATTGTATGGAAAGTAAAATGTAAATGCATCTATTGAACAATTAAAGAAGATATGCCAAAAGTTAAAATACCACGGAAAAGCACGATCGTTGATATGACGGCCATGTGCGATGTGGCATTCCTGCTGTTATCTTTTTTCATTCTGGCAACAAAACAAAAACCACCGGAGGCTTTGGCCGTAACAACGCCAAACTCCGTTTCCAGTAAAGCAGCTCCTGATAAATCTATCATCATCACTTTAGCGAAAGATGGCAGAACTTATTTATCTATTGGAGATGATACTAAAAAAATGGAGATCCTGGAAAACATCAACAGTACCAGGGCATTGGGATTGTCGCCGGCAGAATTGAAGAAATGGGAAAAACAGGAATTCATTGGATTGCCACTCAACCAGATAAAAAGTTATTTAGATATGAGTGACCTGATCGCCCCCGACAAAATGTCGGGTATCCCGATCAAGGATTCAGCGAGCAATGAACTCGTTCACTGGATGCGTAGTATCACAAACGTATATGCCGGTGGTGACCAGACAGCCCTGCAGAATATGCTGCTGGTTAAAGGGGACAATGATGCGTTGTATCCGTTATTCAAAAACATCAAATTTGCTTTCAAGAAAAATGAGATCTATAAATTCAGAATTGTGACCAATGGCGAAACCATTCCTTCGGGATCGGAATTGTCAAAGAAAGTTGCAGGCTGATTTACAGGCCATTAAAAAATATATGCTATGGCAGAGTTAGATACTTCGTCGGGCGGCGGTCATAAAAAAGGCCCCGGCGTAAAAAAAGGAAAAAAATTATCAACACGGGTGGATCTTACA
>JANNZE010000556.1:0-3799 GCA_031410455.1 Chitinophagaceae bacterium
ATAACAGTAGCGGATAACAGCTTTAATGTGAAAATAAAAATGCTGAACATGGGAAGAGCAGTAAGTGATTCCATTCTCGTTACAGTTATTACATTTGGTGAAATTTTTATGAGCTGATCTTCTATCACATAATCGGGTTTATCAAAATGTGCGATCCTGATGGCCGGATCGCCATGCAATGCAATTTCCTCCAGGTGTATCCTGGTAAAGAAATCAAGATTCGTCTGGTTGCCACCTAGATCCGCCACCACTTTTTTAATCTGGTTTCCAACGGTATTGCCATACATCGTTTTACCGAATGCAGTATAGAAACTGGTGTTGTAATAATTAAGAAAAGGCGGAACGCCAAAATGTGTATCGGCCAGGAAGCCTATACTGCCCCGTTGATTGGCCAGCACATATTTTTCTGATAACGTCATGTTACCGGATAAACGCAATGGATCAAAAACATAAAAATTACCGGCACTGCAACCACTCACATTGAAGAATGGATATTTACCGGGATTATTATATAATTCAGGATTACTAAGATTGAATTCAAAAGTATTGGCAGAAGAGTGACCGAAATAGCCGATAAAACTTAAACCCTCTGCAAACAGGTCCTGTATACGCTGGCTGCTTGCCTGCTGAATAGCACCGGTTGATGTTTTGGTGAAAGTTTCCACATAACCGCCATACAAAGTATCTTCTGCAATATTTTTATATCCATTCATATACAAACGGAATGTTTCACTCTCACCGCTTTCTTTTCCTCCTGCCACATGAATCATATTTTTCATCCAGGCTTTTCCGCTCACGGTAGAATTAGGCGTTTGCTGGGCAAGATCATATTGCTTCACTTTTTGAAGGTAATAACCCACCTCGGTTCCGTTAACTGCGGCAATACGGCCTATTGGTACGATAGGTGTAACGGTTCCCGGTTCGGCTGCCAGTAAAACATCTGAAGCCGGCCATCCGAAAGGCTGAACCAGGTCCAGGCGATCAGTAAGAGGATTGGCTTCATTTTTACGATGCTCCATGTAATTGATACCACGGCCTATCATTAAAACATATTCTGGTTTATTGGTGAAACTGCGATCTGCAAAACGAATAAAATCCCTGATAGCTGCCGGATGTTTTTTGATACCGAAACTGAACTGATCGGCAAGTTCATCTATCTCATAAATTTTTGCATTAAAACTTCCGCCCGGTGTACTGGAACGATAATTTTTATACTCATTGATATTATTCACACCAGTTCCATCATTATATAATGCAGGATGTGTGATGATCATGTATGTTCCCTGCTGTGCAGTATTGGAAAAATTAATAAAATTGCGTGTGGTCAGAGAAGCAATATTCTGAAAATTGCCGGCCTCCTGGTTCACCAGCATATATCTGCGAACCGGATCTCCGGATGGTGGTAAAACAAATTTCACTTTTGATGCCAGGGAAATATCTCCCGTGTAACGGTTACCGGTATTCATATCATATAATACCGGGGCTACTGAACCATAATTGAAATTATCTATCACCAGGTAATTTCCGGTTGAGGAAGCCGCCAGTTCAAAATAAAAACTTTTTTTATTGTTGAAATTAAAATTAGCCGGATAGGTAATACCAAGTGAAGCTACAACGATCCTGTCTGTAGTTACAGATGAATTGCCATTAACAGAAAGTACGATCTGCTGCGGATTCAGCATCAGCGATAAAGGCAGATTATCAACAACTATTTTTTTAGCTGTAAAAAAATTCATCGGCTGATCTATCACAACCGTATTGTAAATTTTTACACGTAAGTTCCTGGTATTGGGTGCACTTCCAAAAGCATTTACCCTTACAGATAAACCATTGGCAGGACCTGCAGCATATACATTCAGATTAAAAAATTCCTGGTACAGGTCAAAGTTCGGATACGCTTCCGCACTCGTCCATCCTTCACCAACATCATACGCCGAAGAATAAATGTATTCTCCCAGGGGCTCTGCACGTCCTCGACAGATCTGTGTTTTAAAGAACATATCTACCTTGCGCATAAAATAAAGATCCGGCGACATGGTACCGGGAGCATTGTTGGCAGTATTATTATAACGCAGATTATTTCCTGCAGGATTTACAGTTAGGAAATAAGCAACCGTATCTGTCTCTAGACTGTATTTATCATTCAGCTGATCATCTGCCACCCGGTATAATTCCTTATCCGGTTTGCCATCATTCATTTCTCCCCAGAATTCTATATAATCCGAAGATCCGAATATACCTGTTGGCACCGAAGTATATAAACGGATCTCTTTTCCATTACGCCACAACTGGAAATTTTCAGCAGGCACATTGGTTAAACCAGCAGCCGCTAAAGCAGACTGGCTGATGCGGCAAAGTGTATCGGATGCCAGTTTGAATTTATAATATGTTTTATTATAATCGATCCAGCTGTTGTTCAACTGAGCCGAACAAATGGAAGCCATGAATAATAAAACCGGCAGAATTATTTTCTTCATCATACTGATGTAATTAATCTTCTTTCTTTTTAATGTTCACTCTTATAGAGAAAACGTGCGTATATAGCGGATTTGACTGATTGGCAAGATTTGAAAAAGCATAATCAATATTTACATTATTGATCTTAAACCCTGCACCTAAACTTGGCTGGTAGATCCATACTTTTTTCTGGTTTAACGTATCTCCGTCAGCCAGCGCTTTTTGAAAATTGGTGATCCCCGCTCTTACAAAAAATGTTTTTTTCAACGAAGCTTCCAGGCCAAGTTGCGGATCCACACTCACTGCATTGGAAGAAATAACCGTATTTCTTTTTCCGTCGAATGTTAAGCCTGCATTGATTTCCGTAAGCAGATTGAAATTCTCTGAAATCCTGAAATCATAACCACCGCCGATTACCAGTCGCGGTGCAGTTAATTCGGTTGATCTTACCGGTATATCATTGTTGGTGAGGTATAAAACTTCTTTTTCTTTTTCGGTAAATTTAAATGTCCATGCATTGAAAGTACTGGTGATATCCCGTGCGGCAATGCCGAATCTCCAGCGGTCCTTTCTCATTTGAATACCTGCATCAAGGCCAAAACCAATAGCGGATGCAAATTTTCCCACTTTCCTGTAAATGATCTTGGCATTTGCGCCAACACTTAGCAGTTGATTATCTGTTTCCTTCAGCGTTTGTGCAAATGAAAAAAGGAAAGCGTAATCTGCGGAAGAAAATGACTGGATATTGTTATAATTGATACTGCCATCCGGCTCTACTAAAAATAAAGTATTCGGAATATCATCCACGGCAAAACGTAATAAAGAAAAACCGATCGTTCTTTTATTATTTTGTACCGGTATGGCCAGTGAAGCATAATCATATTTGGCAATGCCGGCAAAATATTCAGCATGCATAATCGTTGCATTCGGATGATCCTTAACAGCTACCAGTCCTGCAGGATTCCAGTATCCGGCTGTGGCATCGTTTACAGAAGCTACCTGGGCATTGCCCATAGCAAGACCTCTGGCACCGGCGCCTATATTTAAAAATTCATTGGAATATTTTCTGAACTGAGCATCTGAGAAAAGGGGAAATAATATCAGGAACAGTAGAAAATAAGTAAGCGTAAGCCTCATGTTTTGCAGGATTGATATTCTTAGGATTAATAGATTCATGCTATACAACGCTGCAATCACATACAAATTGTATAAAATTACCACGTATCATACCCGAAGGCATTCAAATTTACTATATTAATCCTTTACTGGCGCGGGTTTATTGCTAAAAATTGTCATTTATTCAAGTATTATCAACTTTAAATTCTGATTTTTGCAATCCAAT
>JANNZE010000557.1:0-4525 GCA_031410455.1 Chitinophagaceae bacterium
CGGAATGCAGGTACAGATTGTGTGGCATTACAGTAGCTCCGATAATTCCTATAGCAATATATAAAGCACTGGAGTCAGGAAGGGAGGGAACAAATCCCGCAAGTATTTCTGAAGGAACGGGTTTAGCTAAAAAGATCTGCACAAAAAAGCAAATGAAGATCACAGCCACCAGTGAAATAATGAAAGCTTCCATTTTCCGCATACCTAATTTCTGCAGGTATAATAAGAGGAAAGTATCCAGCACTGTAAAACTCACACCCCAAATCAATGGCAAACCAGTCAGTAATTGAATACCGATGGCCATACCCAGTACTTCTGCAAGATCTGTGGCGGCAATGGCAATTTCAGCTAATAGGTATAAGGGGAAATTAATAAATGGTGGATAAGCTTCCCTGTTGGCCTGCGCAAGGTCTCTACCTCTTACAATACCAAGTCTTGCAGATAAACCCTGTAACAGCAAGGCCATCAGGTTACTCATCAGTAAAACCCAGATCAGCTGGTAACCATATCTACTTCCTCCGGCCAGATCGGTGGCCCAGTTGCCCGGATCCATATAGCCTACACTCACGAGGTATGCCGGCCCCAGGAATGAAAATACTTTTCTCCATCCTTTTTTACTATTAGTAGTATCTACGGATGCGTGTACTTCACTCAGTGATTCATGTGGATGTGTTCTCATATAGTACAATAAACATTTTTAGCCACCAGCTCACTAACTATGGTAAGCGGTGATTTGTTGATCTTGATTTCTGCCGATCCGTCGAATTCAAATCTCCGGATCACTTTTATTTTAGTGCCGATCGTAATATTATAATGACTGAGCAGATCCAGCATCTGTGAACTCTGGTTTTTTATCGAACTAACGCATACGTATTGCCGCATAGGTACTTCAGAAAGGCAGGACTGGCGAATCGTTTTATATTTTCCTTTCTGGTCGGGGATAGGATCTCCATGGGGATCCACAGAGGTGTTACCCAGGAAATCATCCAGTCGGTTGATCAGTTCCTTATTGCTGATGTGTTCCAGGTGCTCAGCAACTTCATGCACTTTCGTCCAGTTGAATCCTAAAGTATTTACTAAAAAATATTCCCACAGGCGGTGTTTACGAATTACATCCAGTGCAATCTTATTTCCGGTATCTGTTAGTTTTACGCCATAATACTTTTCATAGTTAACCAGTTTTTTCGACTGTAGTTTTTTAAGCATATCAGTAACGGATGCCGGCTTGGTGCAGATGGTACTGGCCAGCATATTAGTGCTTACCTTTTCGGTATTATACTGTAAATGATAAATGCATTTAATGTAATTCTCTTCACTGGGTGTATGATGCATGGCGCACAAATATTTAGACAAATCTAAAAAAAATAAAGTATTGCGCCTAAATTATTAACCGGATATAGGGTTAATGCAGGGTTGTTTTGTGCAATGGTTGTCAATGGGTATATTTGACAAAAAAAGCACATGAATTTCAATGCCTTCGAAATGCCATATCCTGTTGATCCGCTTTATAAGAAACGGGTTGCTTATTTCTCTATGGAATTTGCAATACATCAACCTTTAAAAATTTACAGCGGGGGATTGGGTTTTTTAAGCGGATCTCATTTAAGAAGTGCGTATGAATTGCGTCAAAATTTAATTGGTATCGGCATATTATGGAAATATGGTTATTATGACCAGGCCAGGAATCCTGATCAGAGTTTAATGGTACAATGGAATGAAAAAATTTATAATTTCCTGGAAGATACCGGCATTCGTTACCAGATCACCATTCACGATCATCCGGTGTGGGTAAAGGTATTTTACCTGGCACCTGAAACTTTTAAATCGGCACCGCTTTTTTTATTAAGTACAGATGATCCGGAAAATGATCATGTGTCTCAAACTATTTCACATAAATTATATGATGCCAACGTTGCTACAAAAGTTGCCCAGTTTATTTTACTGGGTGTGGGTGGTGCAAGGCTCATGGAATATCTCAATTTTGATCCGGAAGTATATCATCTGAATGAAGCCCATGCTGTAAGTGCTGCATTTTACCTCTATAAAAAATGGGGAAGTGTGGATGCTGTACGGGAAAAACTAGTTTTCACAACACATACTCCGGAAGAAGCAGGGAATGAAAAACATGATATTCATTTATGCGAGAAGATGAGTTACTTCTTCGGATTGTCGTTACAGGAAGTTCGTCAGCTTACCGGAATAACTGATGACTTGTTCAATCATTCCCTGGCGGCTTTACGTTTTGCAAGGCTGGCCAATGGTGTAAGCCAGTTACACGGAGAGGTGAGCCGGGAGATGTGGAAACGGTATGATGGAATTTGTGAAATTAAAGCCATTACCAATGCACAGAACTGGCATTACTGGGCTGATAAACAATTATATCATTTTATAGATGATCATAAAATAGAAGAGTTCATTGACCGCAAACGTTACCTGAAAAAACGTGCGTTTGAAATTGTGGCAGATCAAACGGGCAAACAATTCAATCCGGATGTGCTTACAATTGTATGGGCAAGAAGATTTGCAGGGTATAAACGTGCAGAACTCATTACCCGTAACAAAATAAGGTTTGATGCTTTGTTGAATAATCCAAAATATCCGGTGCAGATCATCTGGGCCGGGAAGCCATACCCGGTTGATCATCCTGCAATCTGCGATCTGAATTACCTGATCGATCTGAGTAAAGATTATAAAAATATTGCAGTCTGTCTTGGTTATGAACTGGCCCTCAGTAAAAGACTGAAGCAGGCTGCCGACATCTGGCTGAATAATCCCCGTGTACCTAGGGAAGCTAGTGGAACCAGCGGAATGACAGCAGCAATGAATGGTGCAGTTAATTTCTCTACTAATGATGGATGGATATGTGAATTCATCAACAACGGCAATAATGGATTTCTTGTTCCGCCTGTTGATTATGGATCTATGACGCAGCATGAGCAGGATGAATATGATCTTGAAAAAATTTATGACATCCTTGAAAATCAGGTATTGCCTATGTATTATGAAAATCAGCATGTATGGAGGCAGATCATGAAAAACGGAATGAGAGATGTTCGCTGGCAGTTCGACAGCAACAGGATGGCAAAAGAATATTATGAAATAATGTATAAATAATGAAACGCTATAGTAAGAAATTCGAGATCCGCTGGGCAGATCTTGATCCTAATTATCATGTGTTGCATTCAAAATATTACGATTTCGGTGCGTATTGCCGCATGTCGTATTTTGTTGAAAACGGATTAACGCCGCAACTGATGAATCAATACCACATAGGCCCGATACTGTTCAGAGAAGAGTGCAGCTTTAAAAGAGAGATCCTTTTTGGTGATGATATGTTGATCAATTTGCAAATTGTAAAGCATACAGAAAATTTCAGCAGGTGGACGATCGCTCATGAAATAAAGAAAGGTGATATCATCTGCGCAAACATTATTGCAGATGGTGCCTGGATCGATACTTTACATAGAAAACTGGCCAAACCTCCACAGGAAATTGTTGATATATTCCAAAGAATAAATCCATAATTCACATGCAATGGTTTCTTCTGCGATACAACTTTATAAAAATGCCTACAACGGTTTAAGCCGTCGGATATGGTTGCTGAGCGTGGTAATGCTTATTAACCGGAGTGGTACAATGGTACTGGCTTTTCTTACATTGTATTGTACACATCTTGGTTACAGCATCAAACAGGCGGGGCTGGTAGTTGCTATATATGGTATTGGCTCTGTTGCGGGAGGCTTTTCGGGCGGAAAGATCAGTGACAGGTTTGGTTTTTACCGCACACAATTTCTCGCTTTATTTTGCGGTGGAATATTATTTATTGTGCTTGGGCAAATGCGTTCGTTTGAATGGATATGTATCATCACTTTTATATTGAGTATGGTAAATGAATCATTCAGACCTGCCAATGCAACAGCCATTGCACATTACAGCACACCGGAAAACCGAACACAATCTTTTTCTCTCATAAGGCTGGCCATCAATTTAGGCTGGGGTGTGGGAAGTGCATTGGGAGGTTTACTGGCTTCCATTGATTACCATTTATTATTCTGGGTTGATGGATTTACCAATATTGCGGCATCCATCATGCTGATCCGCGTATTGCCGAAAGTTTCTTTACAGGAACAGCGTGCAGCCTTTCATGCCGCAGCAGAAAAGCATAAATCAGTATCGCCTTACCGCGATAAGAAATTCATGTATTTTTCTATACTGATCATTCTCTTTGCATTTTGCTTTTTTCAGCTTTTTACCACCGTGCCTTTATTTTTTAAAACAGAACTGCAAATGAACGAGTTCTGGATCGGTACGGTAATGGCCGCAAACGGTTTGATGATCGCATTATTTGAAATGGTGCTGGTATATAAACTGGAAGGAACGAAACCTTATCTCTCCCTGATGTGGCTTGGCACCATCTCTATGGCCGCATCATTTCTATTGCTGCATCTGCCATTCAGCGGAATATTAATGGCTTCTGTTTTCATCCTGGTGATCACTGTTTCTGAAATGATCGCCATGCCTTTTA
>JANNZE010000558.1:0-8793 GCA_031410455.1 Chitinophagaceae bacterium
GTAAGATCTTTAGGAAAAGCCTTCACTTTAAAGGTTTTCATTTTAGTTACTAGTTTACCACCGGCTTTAACACCTGCAGGCGTTCCAACATATTTGATAGGTAAAGAAGCAATCACTTTTTTATTTTCTACCAGTTCCAGAAAATCCACGTGGATCAGCTTATCTGTTACTTTGTCGAACTGAAGATCTTTCAGGATGCAACGATAAGAATTTCCACCTACATTAACTTCCGTTACCATGAATTCTGAAGTGTATACGATCCCTTTAAAATCTGATGCAAGGGCAGAAAAATTAATTTCATTTTTACCACCGTAAATTACACCAGGCACAAGGTTTTGAGAGCGAAGTTGGCGGGTGGCTTTTTTTCCGCTTTCGGTCCTCAATTGTCCTTCGATTGTAATTGATTTCATTTTTAAATTTTTTTATGAGGCGCGAAGGTAAGGTAATTCAGCAGAAATTATGTTGAAAATCTTATAATTTACCCACTCAGCTTTTTCTGTTCAGCATCCTGTGACGCATAAAAAGACTGTTGATACTCTTATTTTCGAATGCATTACGGATAGTGACAGCGAATAATCCGTCAGTAGAAATCACTTTTATTTTAGATGACTCCTGTTTTAGTGGAATTGTATCACAAACCACGAGTTCTTCCAGTACACTGTTTTCAATGTTCTGATAGGCATTTCCACTTAAAACAGGATGCGTACAGAAAGCCCTTACACTTCTTGCACCTTTTTCTTTCATCAGGCCTGCACTTTTGGTAAGTGTGCCGCCTGTATCACAGATGTCATCTATCAGCACAATATCCCTGTCCACCACATCTCCTATCACTACCATGCTCGCTATTTCATTGGCTCTTTTGCGGTGTTTATCGCAAATGACCATATCCACCTCGAAATAACTGGCAATTTCACGGATGCGGTTGGCACTGCCCACGTCGGGAGCTGCAAAGGTGAGATTGGCCAATTTCAAATTTTCTATATAAGGAATAAAGATGGCAGAAGATTCCAGGTGATCAACAGGAATATCGAAATAACCCTGTATCTGGGGTGCATGAAGATCCATGGTAATAAGGCGGTCTGCGCCAGCGGCCGTAAGCATATTGGCTACAAGTTTAGAGCCGATCGCTACACGCGGACGATCTTTTCTGTCCTGCCGTGCAAACCCATAATAAGGTATCACAGCAATCACTTTATAAGCGGATGCTCTTTTAGCAGCATCTATCATCAGCAGCAATTCCATGAGATTGTCTGCCGGGGAAAATGTACTCTGAACCAAAAAAACAAATTCACCTCTGATACTTTCCAGAAATTCCACACTGATTTCCCCGTCACTGAACTTTTGAATTTTTACCTTACCGAGTGGCTGACCAAATTTTTTCGCGATTTTTTCTGCAAGGTACTGTGATCCGGTACCGGAAAAAATCTTTGCATTTGATTCCATGTAAATGTTTGTTATCGGTTATCTAAAAGAAGTTGTGCGAAAATACAGTTTGTTACAGCACTTCAAAACTTTAAATATGGAAGGATCTATTAAATTATGGGCTGAAGATGACAGACCAAGGGGAAAAATGCTGAAAAAAGGTGCGGCGGCACTCAGTGACTCCGAATTGCTTGCCCTGCTGATCACGAATGGAAATAAAGAGAAATCAGCCGTTCAGCTGGCAAAGGAAATTTTGATATTAAGCAAGAACAACCTGCACCAGCTCGCAAAATTAAGCCTGAAAGATCTGCAGAAAGTAAAAGGGATAGGCCTGGCCAAATCTGTTATCATTTCGGCTGCGATGGAACTCGGCAGAAGAAGGGACGCCGGGAATATTTATGACCTCCCCGTTGTAAAAAACAGTTATGAGATCGCGGAATATTTAAAAACTATTCTACAGGACCTCAACCATGAGGCCTTTGCGATTGTGTTCCTGAACCGAGCCAATAAAATCAAACATTTTGAGATCATCAGCAAAGGAGGCATAACAGGAACTGTGGCGGATCCAAGACTGATCCTGAAAAAAGCTGTGGAGGAAGAAGCCACTTCCATCATCTTATCGCACAATCATCCTTCCGGAAATTTAAGGCCCAGCAGGGCTGATGAAGAACTTACCGCACGCATTAAACAGGCTGCAGGATATTTAGATATAAAAGTGCTGGATCATATCATTGTAAGTAATGAGGGATATTTCAGTTTCGCTGATGAAGGGATATTATAAAAAAAGGGCTGAATAATCAGCCCTTTGTTGGGTTACTAGGATTCGAACCTAGACAAACAGAATCAAAATCTGTTGTGCTACCTTTACACCATAACCCAGTACCCGGGTATTTTGGGATGGCAAAAATAAGGGAATATTTTAAACGTCCAAAGCATTTTTAAAAACATCATATTTTTATTAAAAATCTTTCCGTAATTATAAGACCTTTTACATTAGTTCAAATTCCCGTTTTCGTCTGGTTTACGTCATCCAACTATAATCTTGGTTCCTATAACCTGAAATAGTTGATGGGATTTATTTAAACAATTCTGTGAGTATTTTACCAACGCTGCCGTTTGGCATTTGAATATGCAGGAGCGAACAGATCGTTGGAGCAATATCTATCATATACACTTCCCTGTATACATTTCCTTTTGGAATATTCCATCCATAAAATATAAGTGGAATGTGCGAGTCGTAATTATACATTCCACCATGTTCTGTGCCCTTGTTTGAATTGTCAGAAACCTGTGGTTTTAAAATGATTTGAAGATCGCCACACCGTTGCTGATAATATCCATGGATAAAAGCCTGTTTAAAATTTTCGGGCAATTTCCACTGTTCCGGATGTTCATAATCCAGCACATTTAAAATTTGTTTCTTAGACAGCAGATAAGTGGTCAGCTTTTTCTTTATTTGTGAAAGATCCAAATGCAATGAGTCTATTACATGATGATTGAAATACACCTGATTTTCCAAAACACCCGTTACAATTTTTGCATCGGTTATATTTTTTAAAGTTGCATTTAGTTCTGCAGGCAGTTTCCAGCTATTTAAACTTCCTGAACTGATCTTATTTTGTTCCATCCATCCGGCAGCCTGTGATCCGCCATGATCAGCAGACAAAAAGAGTAAATAATCTTTACCGAAATATTTATCAAGGAATGACAGGAAATCTGCAAGATCTTTATCCAATCGCAGATACGTATCTTCTATTTCTACAGAATTCACACCGAACTTATGTCCTATATAATCTGTTGATGACAAGCTGATACAAAGCATATCCGTATTTATTTTACCAGCCTTTTCTTTTACAATAAGTTGTTCAGCCATTTTAAACGTGAACGTATTGCCGTTTGGATTATACCGCAGGTCACTAAAATCTTTACCAGTCCTGTTTTTGAAAAGATGGGGAAACGTAACAGTTTTTTCATTTGGCAAAGTTTTTTCAAATGGAGAATCATCAGTTGTACTGCTGGTGTAGGTATTGAAGGGATAAATTGTATTCCAATCCGAATTCAGTAACGAATCAACCCATCTTTCACGATTGAATTGTTTAACCCATTCCGGCAAATCCTGCATATACCATGAACTGCTGATCCAGTTTCCTGTTATATCATCCAGCCAGTATACATCATTGGCAGATCTGCCTGCCGCTAAAATACCTCCACGGTTTTTTAAAGAAATTCCAAAAACGCGGCTCCTGAAATTGGTAGCGAGCCTTAATTCATCTCCTATGGTAGTGGCCAGCAAATTCACTGGACTCATCTGACCTTCTGCAGAAGATGTTCCCACACCTGAAACATTTTTATCAGTGCAACTGTATGCAGGCGTATTGGTGAACCTTTCGATCCAGTCATTTCCCGTTATACCATGAATGGCTGGAACTGTACCTGTATAAATGGATGCATGTCCGGAAGATGTTACAGTAGGTGCAAATGGGATCTTTGTATTTTGAAAATTATATCCGTTAGTCAGTAATTTTCTGAAACCATCTTCCGAATAACGATCATAAAACCTGTACAAATAATCCCATCGCATCTGATCTATCACCAGCCCGATTACTATCTTAGGTCTAGCAGGCACCTGACATTCTGAAATATTTATTTTGAACAACAACGACAAGAGTAAAAGATACCGCATGCAAATTTTTTATAAAAATAGTACACAGATCCTAACAGTTGTTTAAACAAATGGTTACCTGTTTGCAGCCAAACCGCTACTTTTGCAGAAAATTATACCCCATAAAAAATTAACTATCTTATGGATGTTTTTGAAAAATTAGTGAAAGACGGCGGCCCTATCGGCCAGCATATGGATCGTGCACATGGTTATTTTGCATTTCCAAAATTAGAAGGGGAATTAGGTCCGCGTATGCAGTTTCGTGGTAAGGAAATGATTGTATGGAGCCTGAATAATTACCTGGGCCTGGTGAATCACCCGGAAGTTCGTAAAGTGGATGCAGAAGCTGCAACAGCTTATGGTATGGGAAACCCGATGGGTGCCCGTATGATGAGTGGAAATACGGCAAAGCATGAAGAACTGGAAAAAGTAATCAGCAAATTTGTGAACAGGGAAGATACCATGCTTCTTAATTTCGGTTACCAGGGAATCATGAGTTGCATAGACGCACTCGTGAACCGAAGGGATGTAATTGTGTACGATGCAGAAGCACATGCCTGTATAGTGGATGGTGTTCGTTTGCACATGGGCCATCGTTATGCTTTCAAACATAATGATATTGATGATTGTGAAAAACAATTACAACGTGCTACGGAACTGGCTGCAAAAAATGGTGGCGGTATTCTGCTGATCACTGAAGGCGTTTTCGGTATGGATGGTGAGCAGGGAATTTTAAAAGAGATCGTAGCCTTAAAGAAAAAATATGAATTCAGAATTCTTATAGATGATGCACATGGATTTGGTTATATGGGACCAACTGGTGCCGGTGCCGACGAAGCGCAGGGATGCCAGGATGATATCGATCTATACTTCAGCACATTTGTAAAAAGTATGGGAAGTATTGGTGCATTCATCAGCGGTCCTAAAGCCGTTCTGAAATATTTACGTTACAATACCCGCAGCCAGATATTTGCCAAAAGTCTTCCTTTAATGATAGTGGAAGGCATGCTTAAGAGAATGGAAATGGTGATCAACATGCCGGAACTCCGTGAGAAATTATGGCACAATGTAGAGCGCTTACAAAATGGTTTGAAACAAAGAGGTTTTGACATCGGCCATACGAACAGCCCTGTTACACCTGTATATATGAAAGGTGATGTTCCGGAAGCCACGCAGATGGTGATGGACCTCAGGGAAAATTATCATATTTTCTGCAGTATCGTGGTATATCCTGTTATTCCTAAAGGAGACATTATTTACCGTTTAATTCCAACTGCTTCACACAGTAATGAGGACATTGAACTTACATTGAAAGCGTTTGAAGAAACGAAGAAAAAATTAGATGCCGGTAAATATAAAGCAGCAGATATTCCAGATATGGCCGAAGCCATTTAATAGAATAAATTTCAAAACCGGTTCTGTGAGCCGGTTTTTTTATATCAGAAAGTACGGCCAACTGCTATTCCTGCAAATGGCAGCACACCAATTGTTTCATTTGCCACCAATGAGAAATTGATCCTCCACATCAAATGATCTTTCAGCTTACGAAGTCCTATGGACGAAATATAATTCCAGTAACTTTTCTGTATAAAATTATTCCGATCTTCCACAATTGCATACAACTCTACTTTTGTTTTTGTATAAGTTGCACCGAATCCTGCATCTATAAATAATTCAGAATTCCTGATCCTCAAAAGATAATTCACACCAACCGGAAATGTAATAACGGAAGGTTTTACACCATATATTCCTATCCCTCCTCTCAGTGCAAGCTTAGGCTTATTCAATAATTGTCTTTCATAATTTAAAGACGTGAACAACGAATTACTGCCTAATTCTGCGAAAACAAGATTCCTATAATACGACTGCGAATAAACAGATGAAGAAAATAAAAGAACCAATATCAAAAAGCAGGATCTGCAGGCGGAATTATATTTCATTTCAATTCATTTAAAAGATCATCTATATCCAGTTCCTTGGTGTACATCAGTAAACTTCCGTCTGCATTTTTCGGCCATACTTCCCTTGGTTTATCCCAGTAAAGTTCCACTCCATTTTCATCCGGATCATTCAGGTACAATGCTTCAGAAACACCGTGGTCAGCAAAGCCGGTGAAAGGATATCCAGCGCCTGAGATCCGCTTAAATATTTCCGCCAGTTCTCTCCTTTCTGAAAACAATACAGCCGTATGAAACAAACCAGCCGTATTTGACGGTGCCGGCTTGCCGTTTTTACTGTACCAGGTATTGAGCCCAATGTGATGATGATATCCACCGGCTGAAATAAATGCAGCACTTTCACCATACATGGTAGTGAGTTGAAATCCCAGGAGACCACAATAAAAATCCATGCTTCGCTGCAGATCTGATACCTTCAGGTGTACGTGGCCGATACGGGTGCCGGCCGGTATGATATATTTTTCCATTTGAAAGCCATTTTTTATTGGCGCATTTTTAGTATGATACCGCTGATGAATATAACAGCAATTATTGGAATTACAGCAGGAATTTTAACGTGCACTTCTCTGATCCCGCAGCTCATCAAAATCATCAAAGAAAAGAAAGCGGATGATGTTTCCCCCTGGATGCTGATTATTTTATTGTGTGGTGTAGGCCTCTGGTCGTATTACGGAATACGGATTAATGATATGCCCATCATTATTACAAATGCCATTTCATTTTTATTGAACCTGGTCGTATTGTTTTTGAAATTCAGGTATTCTAAAGAAAAATGATCACCATTCTTTTTTCATCTTTTTGGCAAAATCCTCAAAAGAGCCGGACATATATTTTTTGTCTCCAAAAAATTTAAGCGGAGCTTCCATTTCCTTGGCCTTTAAATAACCTGACCATGTGGAAGGTCTTCCATCAATACCTGTTAGAAATACAGTGGTTGGATATTCCAGCTGTCCGCCTGATAAAAAAAATGCCAGTTCATTCACGCGGTATTGAGGGCTGAAGCTGTACACCTTATCATTAAAACTGATCACATCTTTTGATTCTGCATCAAATTTTACAGCGTAATAATGTTGATTGATATAAGCAGCCAGTTTTTCATTTTTATAAGTGGTTCGGTCCATTTCTTTGCACCATCCACACCAGCTTGTATAAAGGTCAACCATGATAGGACGTGGTTCCTTAGCATAAGCAGCTTTCAGTTCTTCAAAACTTATCCAGTTGATCATTTCCTTTTCTGCCCAGGAGAAAAACGAAAAGACAAATACAAACAAAGCGGATATTAAAATACCAATAACCTTTTTCATCTATGATTGTTTAGTAGCTTAGATATACAAACTGAAATATAATGCAAAAAATTGTGGTAGCAGTAAGTGGCGCAAGCGGATCTGTTTATGCAGAGCAATTATTAACAAAATTGTCAACTGCCAAAGATCAGTATAGCGAACTCTCGCTGGTAATGACGAACAATGCGAAAGATGTATGGCAAACAGAACTCAACAACCGGCATTTTGAAAATCTGCCGTTGAAGCGATTTGAACAAAACGATTTTTATGCACCTTTTGCTTCAGGTTCCGGAAATTATTCAACCATGATCATCATTCCCTGCAGCATGGGCACTTTAGGCAGGATTGCCAATGGTATTTCCGGTGACCTGATCAGCAGAGCAGCCGATGTTATGCTGAAAGAAAGAAGAAAGCTGATCTGCGTGGCACGGGAAACACCTTACAGCCTTGTACACATCAGGAATATGGAAACCATCACACTCGCCGGAGGTATTATCTGCCCTGCCACGCCTTCCTTTTACAGCCGCCCTCAAACCATTGATGAGGTTGTTGCCACTGTTGTTGACAGGGTTTTGGATCTGGCAGGAATTAAAATTGATACCTATCGCTGGGGAAGTAAATAATTACCGGAGATCTACCACTTCCACACCCGGATATTTTTTCTGATCAAAGATGAACATGGAATCATCCACTTTACCATTGGTCACCATATTGTTAACACTATATGTGTATTTGTTACCGGTCTTTTCAAAAACTTTTGTGGTTGTGATGGTATTGGAACTGATGTATAATAAAACCTTGAAGAATGGTTTTGTTTTATCGATAGGTGTCAGTTCAACTTCCTGAACAGTTTTGCCATTCAGTTTTACATTACCATTCAGTTTATACAGAAAATCCTTATCGTAGAAATTGGTAAACAATTTTTGCGGTGTAATGGAATTTGCAGACGGATCTATTTTATTGATGGTTACTTCGTTTGAAGATTTATCATAGGTCCAAACATTGTTGCCATCTGAAAAAATATCCTGGCCGGCAATGCTGATACGGTACTTTGTGCCTTTCATATACACTGTTCCGGATTTTTTACCGATATTTTTACCGGTTGCATTCTCAATTTTCAAACTGAATTTAGCCTGTACCGACTTAAATGATTTGAATTTATTACTTACTGCATCCAGAACTTTTTTAGCAGCGGGATCATTTGTTCCCATACCTTTTGGCACCTGGGCCTGTAAGTTCAATCCAGTAAAAACGGTCAGCAGTAGTATTAAAAATTTATTCATGTGTAGTTTTTTAAGCGCGGGCAAAGATAAGCCATAGACATACACCTTTCATGGTAGTTTAAGTGAACAGGCATAACGAACTGTTAATGCTTTTTCCATCGTTTGTAATTGGTACAAAGTGGGGATGGAAGATACAATGCTGATTTGCGTATTTTTGCCGCCATGGCCAAAACATCTGCTGAAAC
>JANNZE010000559.1:0-3353 GCA_031410455.1 Chitinophagaceae bacterium
AAGGTTTGTACATCTATCACCTCACATTCTATTCCGATAGAAGAAAGTGATTGCGCAGCTTCTGCTACAATACGCAACGTTGAACCATAAGTTACCAGTGTAATATCTTCTCCGGAACGGATAACATCCGGCACGCCAAAAGGCACTGTATATTCAAGGAGATTGGAAGGTAATTTTTCTTTGAGGCGATAACCATTTAAACATTCTATCACCAGGCCAGGGTCATTGGAGCGAAGTAAAGTGTTATACATACCAACAGCCTGCGTCATATTTCTTGGAACGCAAACATACATACCACGAAGTGCATTGATGATCATTCCCATAGGAGAACCACTGTGCCATATTCCTTCCAGGCGATGGCCGCGTGTTCGAACGATCAGCGGAACACTCTGCTGACCTGCTGTTCTGAAATGTGTGGTGGCTACATCATCACTTAATGGCTGCAGTCCGTATAATAAATAATCCAGGTATTGTATTTCGGGGAGAGGGCGCAAACCTCTCAGTGCCATACCAATTCCCTGTCCCATGATAGTAAGCTCCCTGATTCCTGTATCAAAAATTCTTTCAGCCCCGTGCTTTTCCTGCAGGCCGCTGAAACCCTGGTTCACATCCCCAATGTATCCAAGATCTTCACCGAAAGCAGCTACTTTATCATTCGTTGAAAATAAAAGATCAAAATATTGATTCAGCACTTCATATCCGTTCAATACCGCCGCATCGTCTGGTATTTGCGCATTCACCACCGGAACTTTCATAGCAGAACGCTCACCTTCATTGTAGAGGAAAGCATCATACATGGCCGACGAAGTATTTTTTAATTGCTCATAGAAATTTTTCAATTCCCTCAGCGGCTGTGCATCATTTCCTTCTGTATGTTGTAAACAGATAGCCATTGTTTTCAACACATCACGACGCATGGGTTCCTTTATGGAAACCAGTTCCTGGATATGTTTTGCAACGTCTGCATGAAAAGCAGATACATTACCCAGATAAGTCTGTGCTTTATTTACCAGTTCTTTAATGGGAGAAATATATTTATCCCAAGCCCTCTGACGGCAATCCTTCACATAATGCACCGCTTTATCTTCAATTGCTTTCAGTTCTTCTTCTTCAGCAAGTGCATTTTCCAGGATCCATTCTCTCATCTGGCGGATACAATCCCATTCCTTTTCCCAGGTAAGACGGTCAGTATTTTTATACCGCTCATGGCTTCCGGATGTGGAATGACCCTGCGGCTGTGTGATCTCTTCTACATGAAACAATGCAGGAACATGTGTCTGGCGCATTTTCTCAATGGCAGGTTCAATGATCTCACACATTCCGGCATAATCCCAGCCTTTTAAATTATAGATCTCGATTCCATTGGTATCATTTTCTTTTTGCATACCTGCCAGTGCTTCAGAAATAGATGCCTTGGTGGTCTGGTATTTTTTAGGAACAGAAATGCCGTAGCCATCATCCCATACAAATACCGCCAGCGGCACCTGTAAAACACCCGCAGCATTGATGGTTTCCCAGAAATGACCTTCACTGGTAGAAGCATCGCCTATGGTACAAAAGCATACCTCATTTCCTTTGTCAGACAAGTTGGTGAATTGGTGTAATTGCGGAACATTTCTGAATAATTTGGAGGCGAATGCCAGCCCAAGGGCACGCGGCATCTGACCTGCCGTTGGCGCTATGTCGCTCGAAATATTTTTCCTGGCAGATAAATCCAGCCAGTTTCCCTGCTCATCTACAAAAGGGGTAGCGAAATGAGCATTCATTTGTCTGCCTGCACTGAACGGCTCATTTTTTACATCCGGATCTGCGTATAACTGAGAAAAAAATTGTTCCGGTGTGGCAAGACCTGCTGCAAACATGAAAGTCTGGTCACGGTAATAGCCTGCACGAAAATCACCCGGTTTAAAAAATTTGGCCATAGCCACCTGTGCTACTTCTTGTCCATCACCGAAAATGCCGAATTTAGCTTTTCCGGTGAGCACTTCGCGGCGACCCATCAAACTGGTTTCGCGGCTTTCCACACAAACTTTATAGTCCTGCAATACTTCTTTTCTAAAAAGATCGAAACTGAGCTTTTCGTTCAAAGCGGTATCTGACATTTGATTCTGATCCATATAAATTTTAAAGTGACAAAAATATTGATTTTAGAGGCGGCTTTGTTAAAAATCTGTAAACCAAAGCGCTTTTTTAAACTTGCACACAGGTTTTAGTATCTTTGAAAGGCTGTAAAAAGACAATATGAAAAAAATACTTATCGCTTATTTACTGATTGCCGGAAGTTTATCCGGGTATTGCCAGGGAACTCAAAAGGTAAATACTCCGGAGGCCGTTGCTCCTAAACCTGCTGAAGTGCTGGTAGTTACCGAAGAATCATTTGATTTCGGAAAAATACCGCAGGGTAAGCCGGTACATCACAGTTTTACCGTAAAAAATACCGGTACAACGCCTCTCAAAATGGCCAATGTTCAGGCGAGTTGCGGTTGCACCACTCCGGAATGGGATCGCGAGAACAGCATACCTGCCGGAGGAACTACAGAAATTAAAGTAGGATACAACGCCCAGGCGGAAGGTCCATTTACAAAAGCTATCACGATCACTTATAACGAAACCGCATCTAAAGTGATTAACATTAAAGGCGAAGTTTATAAAACACCTGCTTCCAGTGCACCTGAAAATACGGGACTTAACGATTTAAAAAATTAAAAAACATAAATAAAATACCACCATTATGAAGAAGTTTTTCCTATCACTCACAGTTTTGGCGCTTACAACGAGCTTGTTCGCTCAGAAAAAATTATCTGATGTTGTTGAATTCAAATCTGAAACCATCGACCTTGGCAAGATCAAAGTTCAAAATCCAACAACGGCTACTTTTATAGTTGTAAATAAAGGAACAGAACCATTGGTTATCGAGCAGGCAAATCCAACTTGCGGCTGCACCATCGGAGATTATACAAAATCCCCGATTGCTCCCGGCAAAGAAGGCTGGATCAAAGCAACTTACAATGCAGCTAACATCGGTTCTTTTGATAAGCACATGACCGTTAAATTTGCTGGTTTTGATGAAACCAAAAGCATCACTATCAAAGGTGAAGTGTTAAGTGCTGATGATTATGCAAAATTAAAAGGTACATCTGCAGTTGAAGCCGCGCCTGCTGCAACTACACCAGTTGCTGAAGTAAAAACAAAAACAGTTACAAAAACTCCGGCTAAAACAACCAAGACAAAAACTAAAACTAAAGCTGCTACAAAGGTTAAACCTTAATTGCAGTTCTGATATTAAATGAACCTCCGCTGGTAGCGGAGGTTTTTTTTTGACGATATTCGTTTTTTAAAAATCAATTGTCATG
>JANNZE010000560.1:0-6942 GCA_031410455.1 Chitinophagaceae bacterium
CCGGAAGAGTAAATATTATTGGTGAACATACAGATTACAATGATGGTTTTGTTTTACCGGCAGCTATTGATAAAATAGCGTGCGTTGCTATAGGTAAAGGTGATAATAAAGTTATAGCATTACATGCTGCTGCCTTCCATCAAAACTATCAATCCAATGTAGAGTTATTACTACCTGCCAAAGAAGGATGGCCTAATTATATTTTAGGTGTTGCCGATCAGATGATCAAACGCGGATATAAACTGGGTGGATTCAACCTGATTATCGATGCCAATGTTCCTCCGGGATCGGGCATGTCTTCTTCTGCAGCATTGGAATGTGCAACCGCGATCGCTTTGAATGAATTATTTGAATTGCATATACCGGATGTTGAGCTTGCTGACATTGCACAGAAAGCAGAACATCATTTTGTTGGAGTGCAATGTGGAATAATGGATCAGTTCGCCAGCATATTTTCTAAAAAAGATCATGTTATTAAACTGGATTGCCGTTCATTAACCTACCAGCTGATACCGCTTGAATTACAATCTTATAAAATACTTTTACTGAATACCAACGTGCATCATTCCCTGGCCTCTTCTGAATACAATACGCGACGTCGTCAATGCGAAGAAGGTGTTTCCATCCTGCAACAAAGTTTTCCTGAAGTTCAATCTTTAAGAAATGCTGATGAGAATATGCTGCAAATGCTGGAATCAGAACCATTGATACATAAACGATGCAGTTATGTGCTGGAAGAAAATAAGAGATTAATGTATGCCTGCGATTGTTTACAAAAAGGAGACTTAAAAATGTTAGGACAACTTATGTATCAAAGCCATGAAGGCCTCAGCAAAAAATATGAAGTAAGTTGTGCAGAACTGGATTTTCTGGTAGCTCATGTGAAGAACAATCCTTCCGTATTAGGTGCGAGGATGATGGGCGGTGGCTTTGGCGGATGCACGATCAACATCATTGAGGAAGAAGCCATACAACCTCTCATAGAAAATTTGTCAGGAGTTTATCTCGCAGAAACAGGTAAAGAACTAACTTATTATATTGCAGAAACTTCAGATGGCGGATCGGTCATTCACGATCTCTCAAAAATTTAAATACTGTTTTAGTTTGATATATTTCCCCTGGCCGTAATATGGTGTTGGGAAAAGACGTCTGATTAGGAGAATCCGGGAAATGTTGTGTTTCCATGCAAAAGGCATGAAACTGTTCATCTCTGTATCCTCCGTCCAGCATATTTTCTCCTTTCATTACATTGCCGGTGTACAATTGCATTCCCGGTTCTGTTGTAAAAACTTCTACAGAAATACCCGAAATATTGCCCAATGCTTTTGCTGCTGAAGAGAAAGACTCTTTCTTATTCAAAACAAAATTGTGATCATATCCTTTTCCGTATCTCAATTGTTCATCCTGTTCAAAAATCCGGGCTCCTATTTTCTTTGAATTCCGAAAATCAAATGGTGTATCGTTAACTGCTCTTATTTCACCTGTAGGAATAAGGAACTCATCAACAGGTGTAAAATAATCTGCATTGATGAATAGCTGATGATCAAGAATATTTCCATTTGCAAATCCATTCAGGTTAAAAAAAGCATGATGAACAATGTTTACCGGCGTAGCTTTATCTGTGCTGGCATGCACAACAAATTCAAGTTCATCATTGTCGTTTAATGTATAGGTAATACGGACAGATAAATTACCGGGATATCCTTCTTCACCATCTGCGGAAAAATATTCCATTGTTACTGAATGGTCGTCAGCCGATAACACTTCCCAAACTACATCCTGCAAACCTTTCACACCTCCATGAAGATGATTAGGAGAATCGTTCAATTGTAACTGATACGTATTGCCGTCAATGGTAAATTTACCTTTTGCAATACGGTTGGCGTAACGTCCCACAACAGCACTGTAATACTTTTCTGTTGATTGTATATATTCACCTAAACTCTTATATCCCGCCACTACATTGAATATTTTACCTCCTGAAGGTATATCCATCCGAACCCATCTTGCCCCATAATTGGTGATCGCTGCTATTACATGATTGGTATTTCTTAATATGAACAGATCTGTTTCACAATAATCTATCTCCTGATGAAAATTATTACGAAAGGGAAATGTTTGATTTTCGTTCGACATATAATGGTTTTGCCATTTAAAGTTGATATTCTTATTATCAATTTAAGATTTAAAAACTGATTAATACAAAATTGATTAGCATGATAATTGTTTAAAAATATAAAAATTGTTTATGGCTAAAGACGGTCCGATCATATTAGTGGAAGATGATGAAGATGATATTGATCTGCTACGGGAAGCAATGAAAGACAATGATGTGGAAAATGAATTAAAATTTTTCCTGAATGGTCCGGATGCACTGGATTATTTACGTTCCACAACAGACAAGCCGTTACTCATCATTTGCGATGTAAATCTTCCGCGCCAAAATGGGATTGAATTTAAAACAGAAATTGACAACGATGATTTGCTGAGGAAGAAGAGCATTCCCTTTATTTTTTATTCAACCTATGTTTCTCAATATGCAGTGAACGAAGCCTATACCAAGCTTACTGTACAGGGTTTTTTCCAAAAGAACGACTCATATATAGAGTTCAGGAATATAATCGGGATAATGATAGAATACTGGAGTATGTGTAAACATCCGAATAATTAATGCTGTTCTTTAATCATCCCGGAAACAAGTGATCTCCATTGCATTTTAGAAAATAAGTTAATTGCGGCGTTCGCCACTAAAGCATTACGAAGTTTCCCTGTAACCGTTTCAACATCTGTATTCGGCTTTTCATTTCTTCCGTGAACAGATGCAGTGATCACATTTTCATTTCTTTCAGCAACAAAAGAGCTGGTGGCCTCGTCTGTAAAAAAGTGTGCAGTATCAGCTGGATGAGCAGGATTTGCACACGGCCGCACTGTTATAATTACACTTTCTTTTGTATCTGCATATTTCTCTTCTACCGATTCAACCCTCACCCAGTCATCTCCATCGCCTTCCTCATTTCCAGGGCCAGGAATACTGATGCGAAAATGATCTCCTTCTTTAACCACCCTGTTCACTTTTCGTCCGTACTGGTCACATAAACTGAATTCAGCAGAGGGCATTACCGCAATTTCTTTCCATTGGTTTACGTCCAGTAATCGTTGCTTCACCAATTTAAAAAATGAAAGAGCTTTTTCAGCAGAGGATGCAGTAAAAGAAGATGCTGTATCTGATGAACCTCCGGATTGTTGTTCAGGAATAATTGTATTATCTGCCATTTATGATAGTATGAAAAACCAATGCCAGTACCTGTTTATTTTAATGAATTCCAGAATATAAGATCAATTTATCCAACTTTAAGTTACTGACTTAGCCAGAATAATTTATCAATTCAAATAATGTGTAACTTTATTGCTACCGAAACTATTTTCATGAAAAAGATTTACTCCCTCTTATTTGGCTTAATCCTTATTCAAAATTTAAATGCCGGAACTATATACTGGGTAGGTACTACCGGTAACTACAGCGCGGGTTCCAACTGGAATACACAAGCGGATGGCTCCGGAACTGCGGGTGTTCCTTTGAATTCCGATGACGTGGTGATCAGTAAAAATGCTACTATAACAATAGACGGAACCTATCTGCCTTCTTCTTTATGGATCACCAACGATGCAGTTGTAAATTTTATCAATAATAGCACATCAAAAACATATACTATTGGTGGAAGTGTGAATGTGTCGCCGCAGTTTAAAATAGTTTCTGGTTGTACTTTGAATATTTCAGGCACAGGAGCCATCATCATGAATATGTTGCTGGGAAGTACTGCAGAAATTTATGGAACCTTAGATATTTTGGGCAGTTCATCAAGGATGAATTATACCTCTGGAGAAGGCATAACAAGAATTAAGAACGGAGGAATTATACGTTATGGCCCAACCAGCAGCAATGGTACGGGAACCACTGCAAACTTTTTTATGGAAGCCGGGAGTACCTATGAAATATATAAGAATGGAGGAACATTCCCTACCGGAACATACGACCCTAATTCTTTGATCCTGAATACAGGTGCAGTGGCCAATCCGGCATCGTTCAGTATGAACAGTTCTGTGGGCAGTTATGGAAATTATGAATTTAATTCTCCTTCCTGCAACAATACAACGAGTGGCTTTTCGGGAAATGACTACACGGTAAATAATTTTACATTAACAGATGATGGCTCTGGCGCCTGGGTATTCAGCACAAATACAACAACCGCTTACACATTTACCATCAACGGGAACCTCACGCAGGCTACCGGTACTGTAATAGATATTAACAGAGGTGCTTCAGGATCTCAGGCCACTAAAATACTTATTAAAAGAAATGTCACATCTGCGGGAACCATTACGGAAACAAACGGAAATACTGGTTCTGTTATAGAATTGGCCGGATCAGGAATTCATACGCTATCACTGGGCCCTACCACATTATCAAATGATGTTAGCCTGATTATCAATAAAAACGGAAACATAGTTTTACTCAGTGATCTGAACTTACCTGCCAGCAGCAATGCTAAGTTAACATTCACCAACGGCTACTTAGATGGCATACCTAATAATAAAATTGTTTCAGTGCAAAACCCTTCCGTAAATGCTGTAATTTCCGGAACCGTTTTAAGTCATGTTATTGGCTCTATGAACAGGTCCACAAATTCAACAGGAATTTATACATTCCCTGTTTCAAATAATTCTACGCAGCTTGCAAAAGCGGAGATCACACCTGCTACCACAACAGCCGCCTCATTCACCGTGACATTTTTAACGCCTAATCCAAACAATGCTTCAGGATTTATTCCAGGTGTGATAGAACAAGTGACCAATTATTACTGGGATATTGCAAGAACCGGAACTACCGATGTATCTGCACTGAAATTGTATTATAGTAATTTAAGTGCACCTGGTATTGCCATTGCTGCCCAGGCAAAAATTATACAGCGTATTGGCAGTAACTGGGTTAATCTGGGTGGAAATGCCAGTGCAGGCGGTATTACCAATACATTGGGTTCAACAGGCGCTGCTTCACCTGCAGATCCTATTACTTCGTTCACTTCATTTGCTATTGGCGGTGTATTGGGAACATTACCGGTTAGTATTGAATATTTCAATGGGATCAAATATAATGCTGAAAATAAATTGTCATGGAAGATCAATTGCACCAATTCTTCAGGTGTTACGATGTTTATAGAAAGAAGTAAAGATGGAAGAAATTTCAACACCATTCAAACCCTACAAGCCGACCAGCTTCGTTGTGCACAACCATTTTTTGCAACGGATGTTGTGCCAACTGCCGGCAAAAACTTTTACAGGATTGCTATTACAGATGCTGATGGCAGAAAGTTGAACAGCAGAACCATCGTATTACTGAATAAACAAGAAGGTTTTGAAATCGTGAACATATCTCCTAATCCTGCTGTTGGCAATTCCAACATAAGCATCAACAGCACTCATTCTGACAATGAGAAAGTTCAGGTAATAGTTTTGGATATGCATGGCAGAAAGATCAGTGAACATTCATTTAAGGCGATAGCAGGTATGAACCAGTTTTACATTCCGGTTAAAAATTTACCGACAGGCTCTTACCAGGTGGTAATGATCACTGAGAATGGTGAGAGAAAAACAACACAGTTTATTAAATAAGAATACTGGTATTATAAAAAAGGCTTCAGATAATGAAGCCTTTTTTTGTACCTGTATTTTATAACATTATTGCTTAATGAATATGTTCTGCCTTTTCAGGATCGATGACGGTTTTACAATTCGGACAAATAAAATGATTGGTATGCAATTTACTTTTCCGGGATTGTTCCAGAAATCCTGCAGTGATGATACCGGCCGGCAATGCAAATAAAGCTACACCTGCAAATAAAATCACTGATGTAAATATTTTTCCTAAAACCGTTATGGGAATCATATCCCCATAACCAACTGTTGTTAAGGTAACAACACTCCACCAGATGGTATGCGGAATGCTGGAGAAAACCTGCGGCTGAGCGATGTGTTCTGCGTAATATACTATGCTGGAAGAAATGATCACAAGTGTAATTGCCAGTAAAAAACTTAGCATCAGTTGATTAACCGTACTCTTAAAAACATTGGCTATCAGTTTAGTGGCTTTCATATAGGAAGTAAGCCGGAACAAACGTAAAAAACGAAAAAGGCGCAGGATACGCAGAACTCTCAGATCGAAACCTATTAATGCATGTAAATAAAATGGAAGGATGGCCAGCAGATCTATAATAGCAGCAGCTGACATCATATATTTTATTCTTCCATAAACAGGATGACTGTACTTTTTTTCATGTGTACAACTCCACACCCTCAGAATATATTCAGATGAAAAAACAGCTACAGAAAAAACATCAAAAATGTGAAACATCCGGTGATACTGCAGATATATAGGATGTACAGTCTCCAACATAACAGCCACCACATTCAGCAGTATCAGTAAAATGATAAATGCATTGAATGCCCTGTCTATATTCGTATCTCCCAGTTCCGGATGTAAAAAAATATGTACTTTATGTTTCGTTCTGTGATACATCAGATCCTATGATTGAACATTAAATATAATATATCTATTGATCATTAAAACTTACAGCTTATAAATGGCATCTTCAGGATCTCCTGTATTTGGGATTGAACCAGGCCATGGGAATATCTGCTTCCAGTTTGTCGCCTGTTCGTATACGTTTTTCAAATCTTCCTTCCTTCACAAATTCAAGTCCTTCATACAATTTAATCGCTCTTACATTGGATTCTCGTACTATCAGTTCTACTCTCAGGATATCGGCTCTGGAAGATGTAATGTTGGATAATAATGTTTCAAATAATCTTTTGCCAACTTTTTGTCCCTGGTAATCGGGATGTACTACTATGATAAGATCAGATAGTATATGATTAAAAACTTTT
>JANNZE010000561.1:0-6060 GCA_031410455.1 Chitinophagaceae bacterium
ATTTTCTGCTGCGTATTACAACCGTGGGATATAAAACCATTGAACAAAAAGTTTCATTTGACCTGAATATGTCTGCTGCTAAAAACGGAGATTTTTCCAGTATGATGAACAGTGTGGACAAGGACCTGGGCAATATTAAAATACGTGCGGATGAAAAAACACTTCAAAATATAACTGTTACCGGTTCCAAACCGCTTATGCAGATGAACCTCGACAGGAAAGTGTACAACGTGGAGAAAGACCTGACTGCTGCAGGAGGAACCGCCCTTGATGTGATGAAAAATGTACCTTCGGTAAACGTGGATATTGATGGAAATGTTTCCTTACGAAATGCGCCACCGCAAATATTTATAGATGGTAGACCTACTACGCTTTCGCTCGACCAGATTCCAGCAGACCAGATAGCCAGCGTGGAGATCATTACCAATGCCTCTGCAAAATTTGATGCCAGCGGTGGTGGTGCTGGTATATTAAATATCGTTTTGAAAAAGAACCGTAAAGCAGGCTATAACGGAAATGTTAGAGCCAGCATCGACAGCCGCGGACGCCCGGGTGGTGGTGGTGATTTTAATCTTCGCCAGAATAAGATCAATTTCTTCGGCGCTACAATGATCGGTATGCCAAAATCTATCAGTACTGCCAGAACAGAACGCACAGATTTCCTCGATGCCAAAACCGCACATCTTATACAAAACAACGGACCTACTTTCAAAGGGGTTTTTGCTTTTGCAAGAATGGGGATCGATTATTTCGTGGATAACAGAAATACATTTACACTCAGCGGAAATTTTGTAAAAAGAAGGTTTTCCAATAAAGATAATATTCTTATTTATCGTGATACAGTTGATGGTTCAATGATCAGTTATGAAACCGGTGAAAGAAATGCTTCCACTGTTTCCAAAGGCTACAATTACGGAAGCAGTTTTGGCTACAAACATAATTTTGCCAAAGCCGGAAAAGAACTGACTGCTGACCTGAACTACAACTATATGAACAATGAAAATTCATCTGATTACATCAGTCGTTTTTTCGATGAAACTGCACAACCAAAAGGTTTGGGTTCTGTTGAAAGAGCATTAAGTGATGGCTTTACAAAATTCCTGACCGCACAAACTGATTTTGTAAATCCTATTTCAAAGACCATGAAACTGGAAATGGGTCTGCGTATGTCTAAGAGAAATTTCTCATCTGAAAATAACAATTACATCAAACTGCCTTCCGGATCCTATTTTCTTATTCCGGGTGTGAGTGTGAATTATACATTCACCGATGATGTTTATGCTGCATACAGCACCTTTTCACAACAATTTAAAAAGTTCTCCTACCAGGCCGGTCTACGCCTGGAAAGCAGTAAATATGACGGTAATTTCATCACCAAGAATCAGCAATTCGGAAATGAATATCCGCTGAGTTTATTCCCGAGTGCATACCTCACTTATAAAGTAAATGCCAAACAGGATGTTCAGTTGAATTATTCACGAAAAATAAATCGCCCGAACTTTTTTCAGCTCATCCCCTTTATTGATTTTACCGACTCTCTGAACTTAAGTGTGGGAAATCCAAACCTCATCCCTGAGTTTACCAACCTCGTGGAACTGGGTTATTCTGTACAATATGGTAAAGGGAATTCCTTTTTAGCAACGGCTTATGGCAGACTGACCAATGACCTGATCACCCGTTATCAATACAGAACACCGAACCCGAATCCTGCAAAAAATGATTCCGTGCTTATCACCACATTTGCCAACGCTACCAGCAGTACCACAGCAGGCATTGAACTGATCGGCAAAAATGCACTTACAAAATTCTGGGACTTAACCACCAACGTAAATATTTTCAATACAGATCTACGTGCGGGCAATCTTCCCGGAACAGAAAACAACAGCCGTTTGAGCTGGTTTGCGAAACTGAATAACTCATTTAAACTGCCAAAAAAATTCACGATACAGCTGACAGCAGATTACCAGGCGAGAACCATATTACCGGCCAGCAGCAATCGTGGCGGAGGCGGAGGTGGATTTTTCATGGGAGGATTCGGACAGACACAATCAAATGCACAAGGTTATATTGACCCGGTATATGGTGCAGATATTTCCATCAGGAAAGATTTCATGAAAAACAATGCAGCTTCCTTAACACTATCGTTCAATGATATTTTCCGCACAAGATTATCGGCGTCCCATTCTGAATCTTTTTATTTTGTTCAGGATAATGAACGCAGACGTGATCCACAGGTTATACGCCTGAATTTCAACTGGCGTTTTGGAAAATTTGATGTTTCCCTTTTCAAAAGAAAAAATATAAAAGGTGAAATGGAAAGTATGCAGAATATACAGTCCGGCGCAGGTCAATAACATTAAAATCCACTTTTTATAAAGCAGTACTCCGGTGCTGCTTTTTTTATAGGCCTAATAACAGTAATTTGCCGCACATAAATGGCACACATGAAGAATTTCAATTTCAAAACCCTGCTGCCCCACATAATTGCAGTAGTTGTATTTCTGATCATTGCGGTTATATTCTGCAAACCGGGGCTCGACAGTTCCCTTATTTTAAAACAACAGGATATTACCGGCTGGAAAGGTATGAGTCAGCAGGCGATGGAATACAAGGAAATTCACGGCCATTTTCCTTTATGGCTATCCAATATGTTCAGTGGAATGCCGGCATACCAGGTAGCACTGGAAGGCGCATGGTCACCACTCGGGCTTATCGACAGAACTTTCCAGTTATGGTTGCCCCAGCCTATGAATTTTTTCTTCCTGGCCTGCATCAGTTTTTATTTTATGTGCATTTGTTTCAGGATCCGGCCTTATACTGCTATTGCCGCAGCCCTGGGATTTGCTTATTGCAGCTTCTCCCCGATCATCATCACAGCCGGCCATAACAGCCAGATGATGGCACTGGCTTATGCACCAGCCGTAATCGGAGCGGTTGTACTCATCTTCAGAAAACATTATCTAACAGGATTCACCCTAACTGCTTTATTTACTGCGTTGCAGATCGGACAGGGACATCAGCAGATCTCCTTTTATTTATTTATCATATTGCTTGCCCTCACCATCAATTATATTATTTATGCCGTAAAGGAAAAATCAACCACGCATGTTCTGAAAAGTATTGGTTTTATGGCGGTTGCGGCAATACTGGCCGTTTCCGTGAATGCGATCACATTATGGTCAACTTACGATTATGCCAAAGAATCCAAAAGAGGCGGACAACTGGTGATGGATGATTCTAAAAAAGATGCATCGGCAGACGGAAAAACAAAAGGATTGTCTAAAGAATATGCATTTCAGTGGAGTTATGGAAAAACGGAAACTTTCAGCCTGATGTTCCCCGGTGTAATGGGATATGGAATGCATTATGCCGAACGCGATGGCGAACCGTACATGTTTCCACAACTGAAAGAGAATGCACATGTGGTGAATTATTTCACTGAAAAATTTCCAGCTGTTTCGGCCGACCAGATCGTTTCTTATATGAGCCAGCAACTTTACTGGGGCGATCAGCCTTTTACCAATGGCCCGGTTTACCTCGGCGCTGTGATCTGCTTTTTATTCATTACCGGTTTATTTGTACTGGATAATAAAAACAAGTGGTGGATTTTAACGACAGTGATCCTTGCCATTTTATTATCATGGGGAAAGAATTTACCGGGTTTCAACAATTTTATATTCGACAACATTCCGCTGGATAATAAATTCCGTGTGCCTACTATGACCCTGGTAATACCACAATTACTGGCGCCTTTATTAGCAGCTATGGCATTGAATAAAATTTCGGATAATAATGACCCTGAACTGTGGAAAAAATTCAAATGGGGTTTATATGCAACCGGTGTTGTATTCTTATTCGGATTATTCACCTATATGAATGCAGATTTCAGCCGTGAGAATAAAGAACGCACCAGGAAATTCAATGAGATCTATCAATCCGGCGCCGGAGATATGTCAGAGAAAATGAATGCTTTGAACGCAAGTGCAGAACCGATGAAAGACAACAGGCTGTATGAAGAAACAGTCGGAAATTTCAAAGGAAACCCTGATGCTCTTAAAATGTCGCGTGAAGTAGTGACAGAGATCAGGAAAGACAGATCTGAACTGTTAGGAGGAGATATTTTGCGATCTTTCATTTTTGTACTGATTGCAGCGGTGCTCTTAGGTGTATTCATCAAAAAAATGGTGCCGGTTAATGTAATGCTGATCGGTACCGGGTTATTGATTGCCATAGACCTTTTGTCGTTTGGCGTGAAATACCTGAATGATAAAAGTTTCGACAGTAAGGATAAATATGAAACGTCTGAATTCCCGATGACATCTGCAGATGAGCAGATCAAAAAAGATCCTGATCCTAATTTCCGCGTATTTAATTTAAGTGGCGGCGATCCATTCCAGGAATCCAAAACATCTTATTATCATAAATCAATTGGTGGATATCATCCTGCGAAAATTGGTATTTATGATGACCTGGCGAGCTACCAGTTGAATGGCTCTCCTAATATCAGTGTATTGAATATGCTGAACACTAAATATGTGTTACAACGCCAGGGCAATGACGTAGTAGCTTCCATGAATCCCGGTGCATTGGGTAATTGTTGGTTTGTGAAAGGAATCAAAACTGTAAATGGTGCGGTGGAAGAAATGAAGGCACTGAATAATTTTAATCCGAAAGATACTGCCGTGATCGACCGGAAATTTGCAACGGAATTGAACGATATCGTACCGGCAGATTCTTCCGCTACCATCAAAATGACAAAATTTGACAATGATGCGATCAGTTACCAGTCTGCATCTACAGCTAAACACCTGGCTGTATTCAGTGAAATTTATTATAAAGACTGGAAAGCAACGATAGATGGCAAACCTGCCACGATCCTGAAAGCTAATTATGTTTTACGTGCTTTGGTGATTCCTGCAGGCAATCATACAATAGAATTTAAATTTGAACCACAGAGTTATTATACCGGCAGAACAATCAGTAATATCGCTTCATGGCTGGTAACAATTTTGCTATTACTTACTGTTTTTATGCAGTTCAGAAACAATAAAAACACCTCAAAAGCATAGCTGTATTTGGAAAACCCGATCAATATAGCTGCTCTCGTTCCTTATACTGTTTTTCCGGCTAAAATGGGCGGACAAAAAGGAATCGCATTGTTTTACCTGTATTTGAAAGACATAGCGCCGGTAACTTTGTTGTGTACTTCAGATACGGAAGCACCTGCAGATTTTAAAGAAATTGTATTACCGGTGATCGGTTCTTCAACCGGCAGATATATCAATCCTGCACTGATCCCGAAACTCAAAAAGATCATTAAAGAAAAAGGCATTACACATCTCATACTCGAACATCCGTATTATGCCTGGCTGGGAATCACGCTAAAAAGAATAACCGGTGTGAAACTGATCGTGCACAGCCACAACATTGAATCCTTACGTTTTAAAAGTACGGGCAAATGGTGGTGGAAAATTCTGTGGCAGTATGAAAAGAAACTTCATAAGAAAGCAGATCTCAACTTTTTTATTACAGAGGAAGACAGAATTTTTGCGATTGATCATTTTCAACTGGATGCGCAGCGATGTGTTACTATAACGTATGGAATAGAAAGAGCTGCAGCACCTCCGGCAGAAGAAAAAATTCAG
Source organism: Chitinophagaceae bacterium (assembly GCA_031410455.1). GTDB lineage: Bacteria > Bacteroidota > Bacteroidia > Chitinophagales > Chitinophagaceae > Ferruginibacter. Next base: position 5,646 of record JANNZE010000561.1, read on the forward strand.
GCAAGATCATCACTTCAGCAACGGCATGGCATTGATGCATACGAAAAAATATTACTGTTTAACGGAACGCTGAATTATCTGCCGAACCTGGATGCCGTTGATGCGATCTTACAGGAGATCAATCCGATACTGTTATCATCCGGCATGAAATACAAAATCATCATTTGTGGTAAAGGGCTTCCTCCGGAATACAACGAGCTGAAAGATCAGTTATCAAAAAATATCATTTATGCAGGATTCGTGAATGACATCAATGAATATTTTTCAGGTGCAGATATATTTCTCAATCCCGTAATAGAAGGCGGAGGTATTAAAACAAAACTGGTGGAAGCACTGGGATTTGATGTATTGTGTATCACTACCATCAGCGGTGCAATAGGCATTCCTGAAAATGTTACCGGCAGCAATATGATCC
>JANNZE010000562.1:0-7084 GCA_031410455.1 Chitinophagaceae bacterium
CTACCAAACCTGTTGCTGCACGAATGGCAAGGCTAACTTTTGAATCGGGAAAATGATAGTGGTTTTTAAAAAGCCTGGCTTCATCATAGGTGATAGGAAGCCCTACTGTAGAATTTCTAGCTTTAAGTGATGATTTTGATCTCTTCTGTACATCCACTTTCGGCCTTCCGAAATTGATGTTTTTATCTTTATAACGGATACTGAAAGCATTCGCTCCCATAGTGGAGAAACTGGTAGTAAGACTATTACTGGCTGCTTTGATTGCTGTGATGATGAGGATAAGTGCAAATATCCCTAATGCCATAATGATAACAGTGATGGCTGTCCGGAGTTTATTTCCCCTGATATTTTTCCATGACAATGAAAGAGAGTCTGAATAATTCATGACTCACAAATATAAGTGCATGCAGTCATAAACTTCCTGTGAGTTGTCAAACGGGTAAATGAACAGATGAAAGGTTCAGCGATCAATGATAGATCCAGCCAACAATCAGCTCTGGATAAACACCAATGATAAAAATAAGCAGACAGTTAACGATCAATAAAAATTTGAAGGCCCCGTTTATATCTTCCGCATTGCCTGTTTCTGAAACAGCCTCTTTAAAATACATGGCCTGAATCAGCCTGAAATAATAATATGCACTGATTGCGGCAAACACAACAGCAGCAATCACCAGCCAGATCTGTTTACCATTTTCAATAGCGGATAACAGCATGAAGAATTTGCCCTGGAACCCGGCTGTTAATGGAATACCAGTAAGTGATAATAAAAATACAGTTGCCGTAAAAGCCAGTACAGGTTGCGTTTTGGATAACCCGTTAAAACCTTCGATTGTATAATCTTTCATACGGGCAAGAATAGCAAATATACCTATGGTTGCAAGGCTATAGGCTGCTGCATAAATAATCAAACCTTCTCTTCCCCTGTCGTTCATGGAAAATAAAACAAACATCATAAAACCTGCCTGTGCAATACTGGAATAAGCAAGCATTCTTTTTACACTCTGCTGAAATATCGCAGTAACATTTCCGATCAACAAAGTGGCCAGTGTCACAAAGATCACCAGGTTCTGCCACTGATCATGGATCTGCCCGAATGCATTTTCGAACAGGCGGATGAAGGCAAAAAAACCCGCGGCTTTCACAATGGTACTCATGAAAGCAGTGAATACGGTAGGTGCTCCATCATATACATCCGGCGTCCAGAAATGAAAGGGTGCTGCAGACACTTTAAACGACATGGAAACAAATAAAAATACCAGCCCAATGGCAATCATCGGCGTCATAGGGCCTGTTCCGATCGCGATCTGGTTAATATAAAAAGATGCATTGGGATTTCCACCATAAATGAATGCAATTCCCAACAACATCAATCCTGTGGAGAAGGCGCCCATTAAAAAATATTTCAAAGCGGCTTCAATACTTTTCAGATTTCCTTTTGCACTGCCTGTAAGAATATATAAAGGAATAGTTATGATCTCTATTCCTAAAAACAACATCAGTAAAGAATTGAAGGTTGCACTTAATCCAACTCCGCACAAAATAAAAAATATCAAAGCGAAATATTCAGCAACATGCGTTCCTGCTTTTTCAATATCTCTTCCGCTCAGCAAAAAATACATTCCGGTACAACCGAGAATTACCGCTAAAAATGTGAGGTTATAACTGCTGGTGCGCAGCATATCGTTAGAATTGATATTGAACAGACTATGGCCTGTCCATAATTCCTGTGCGTTCGCAATAAATAAAATAACAACACCGGCAATAGCGAGATATTTTGCAACGGATTTATTCTGAATAAAAGCCCCTGCAAACATCATGATCACACCCCAGATCGCCGAAATAAGTATTGTATTCATAATTAATCTTTACAAAAGTTTTTATATCATTTCAGATATAAAACTGATTTAATGCAACAAACCTTCTACAGCATTTTTAGTAAGTTCTATCAATGGTTGCGGATAAACTCCCAATACAAATATGAAAATGATGATCACCATCAGACCCAGTTTTTCATTAAAGCTGATGTCGGTTACATTTTCAGTTATGGAATTCACCGGGCCATAAAAAATCTTTTGTATCATGTTGAGTGTATAGACTGCCGCCAGTATAATTCCTAAACCGGAGATCACGGCATACCATATATTCACCTGGTACAATCCTGCAAACATCATGAATTCACCCACGAATCCATTTGTCAGGGGCAGGGCGATATTAGCCAGGGCAATGATCACCAGCATCCACGTAAGTGCAGGAGCTTTGGCGGCAATACCACCGAGTTGCGACAATTGTTTCACGCCTGTTTTTCTTTCCAGTATATCCACCACCACCCAAAGGCCGATGATGTTGATACCATGGTTGAACATCTGTATCATCATTCCCTGCAAACTCATTTCATTCACAGAAAATAAAGAAGCACTCATCAATCCTATATGTGCAATGGAAGAGTAAGCTATCAGTTTTTTGATGTTATCCTGCACCATAGCGATACAACTGGCATAAATAATTCCAACGATGGACAATACAATTGCAATATTGGCAAATTTGTGAGATGCACCCGGAAGCACTGGCAATAACCAGCGTATCACGCCGAAAAGACCCATTTTTACCATGATACCACTCAGTACCATGGTAACAGCGGTCGGCGACTGATCGTACGTATCCGGTTGCCAGGTGTGTAAAGGAAATATGGGCATTTTTACTGCAAATGCTGCAAAGAATAACCAGAACAGCCAGCTCTGGTCTTTCAAACTTAACGCTGTTGTATAAAATGCCTGCATGGAAAAAGAATGCGCCACCGTTGTTCCATCTTCAAAAGCACGGCCCGGCGAATGCATATACACATACATGATCCCAATGAGCATCAGTAAAGAACCTAAAAATGTATACACGAAAAATTTGAACGTGGTCTGAATTCTTTTTTCGCCGCCCCATTTGCTGCATAAAAAATAAACAGGCACCAGCGCCAGTTCCCAGCAGAAATAAAACAGCAATGCATCCATGGCACTGAACACCCCCATCAATCCTGCCTGTGATAATAACATCAGTCCATAAAATGCAGCGGCATTTTTATAATTATTTTTTATGGTGGTGATGAATATTACAGGGAAAGAAAGTGCTGTTAAGAAAGTAAGCAGGTGGCCGGTCTTATCCAGCCCCAGGTGTAAAGTACTGCCGATCTGTTTCATCCAGATGTAATTCACCTGGTTATACGATGGGTATTTTACTGCATCTGAAAAATACAAAGCACAGCAGGAAACCGCCAGTGTAGCTATGGAAGAAATGATGGCTACTGAGCGTACTGTTTTCTGATTTTTTAAAAAGAAACAGATGATCCCTGTGAATAAAGGGATCCAGATCAGTAATTCCGGAAAAGTAAAATACGTTCCTAGCATTTATATTTTTTTACAGAAACATTTGAATGATGAACAAAATGATGATGCCCAGCACCATTAACAATACATACGCACCCACCTGCCCACTCTGTAACCAGCGTAACTGGCGGCTGCCGTAATTCACGGCTTTACCTGTTCCGTTAACGATGGCGTCAATACCACGGCGTTCAATGATGGCATCAAAAAATGCAGATAACCTGGCAAGAGGTTTTGTGATCACCGCATTGTAGATCTCATCAACATACCATTTGTGTTGTAATATTCTGCCGATGCCGGTTTCAGGGGCATCTGATTTATTGTATTTTGAAAATTTCGATATCGCGAATAAAATGGCCATAATAGAAACTGCCACCGACACTCCCATCAGCATCCATTCAGTTGTATGATCAGGAATATGTTTTAAATCAATCGCATTGGATGCACGGAAAATGGGTTCCAGGAAATGTTCCAGCCTGTGACCACCATGAACCATTACCTCCGGGATACCAACCCATCCGCCAATAATGGAAAGAAAGGCGAGTATGATCAATGGAATGGTAATAGCTGCCGGGCTTTCATGTAAATGTTGTTGCTGATGCTCTGTTCCTCTGAAATTTCCCATGAACGTCATGGCATATAAACGGAACATATAGAATGCGGTCATCATGGCACCCAATACACCGATCACCCATAAAATTTTATTGTGTTCGAATGCAGAGGCCAGTATTTCATCTTTTGAAAAGAAGCCGCTGAAGGGTGGAATACCAGCGATCGCGATACACCCTACAAGAAAGGTGATCTTGGTGAAAGGCATATATTTTTTCAAACCACCCATGTTACGCATATCCTGTTCTCCACCCATTGCATGAATTACACTACCTGCTCCCAGGAATAAAAGCGCCTTGAAAAATGCGTGCGTCATAACATGAAATACTGCAGCAGTATAGGCTCCAGTTCCCAATGCAACAAACATATAACCCAGCTGGCTCACTGTAGAATAAGCCAGTACTTTCTTGATATCATTTTGTTTCAGTGCAATAGTAGCAGCTACCACCATCGTTGCTATCCCTACAATAGCGATCACATTTTGAGTGGTATGTGCCATCGTGAACAACACATTGCTGCGGGCAATCATATAAATACCGGCTGTTACCATCGTAGCCGCATGTATCAATGCACTCACAGGCGTTGGACCCGCCATTGCATCCGGTAACCAAGTATATAAAGGTATCTGTGCACTTTTACCGGTAGCCCCTATGAATAATAACATAGTGATTCCGGTGATATCTGTTGCAGTCAGTTTACTGATAGATGCAGCTGATAAAACCACATCATAATCCACGCTGCCCACTTTTGCAATAAACCAGAATACGGCCAGCAAAAATCCAAGATCTCCTATGCGGTTCATGATAAATGCTTTCTTGGCAGCATTGGTATATTCAATATTTTTAAACCAGTATCCGATCAGCAAGTAGGAACACAATCCCACACCTTCCCATCCAATGAACATGATGATGTAATTACTTCCCAGTACCAGCAACAGCATACTGAACACAAACAAATTGAGGTAAGAGAAATAACGTGCAAAATGAGCTGAAGATTCTTCGTGCATGTAGGATGTTGAATACACATGTATCAGAAATCCAATGCCGGTTATGATCAGTAAAAACAGGGAAGAAAGCTGATCTACTTTCAGATCGAAACCAATGGTAAGGTAATCGGTTTGAATAAAATTAAAATAATGTGCAACGTAAGTGTTGCCTTTCAGCACTTCTGTAAATAAATAAAAGCTTACACCAAATGCAGCGGCTATCACTCCGCTGGCAATAATACCTGTTAATGCTTTTGATAAATGATTACGCAACAATCCTGTGATGAGAAAGCCCACCAGAGGAAGAAATGGAACAAGCCACACTATATGTAATACATTATTCATAAGCAATTTCTGCGTAACCCGCAGATCAGTTTTTCAAGCGGTTAAGAAAATTGATATCTACCGAATGAATATTTCTATACAACATTACTATGATGGCAAGGCCTACTGTTACTTCAGCTGCTGCTACCACCATAATAAAAAATACAAAGATCTGCGCATCGTTCGCATACGTGGGAGATGCTTTTGCAATTCCACTGATCGCATGCATTTTGGAAAAAGCCACCAGCAGAAGATTCACGGAATTCAGCATCAGCTCAATGCACATGAATACTACAATTGAATTACGCCTTACAAGTACTCCTATCATTCCGATAGAGAACAGTACAAGCGATAAAATGATGTATGCTTTTATATCCATATTAGAGTTTCACAAATAAACCTACGCCAATATTTTCTGTGGCAGGTTTCACTGAAAAAATATCTTTTACTTTATTTCTTACCACACCATTAAAAATATCAACAGCTTTATAAGATGCTTTTTTGGTTAGGATTTTTGTAACCACACTGGTTGCTATGGAAGTTAATGCAGGATACAGCATTGCCTTAACGGTACTGCTGTTGAATTTGGTATCACTGCTTAATCCACGAACTGTACTGTATGCCGCAACAGCTGTTCCGGTTGCTGCCAGTACTTTAAAAACCACCAGACCGGTCTTATACGTTTTGTATAATTTTTTGATATCACTCACACCTTTACTGTTAAAGATGTCGCCCAGCACTTCTACACCTTTCAGTTTTTCCCCCAGAAACCCCACTTTATTCACCTGGAAATTTCCCAGTTTAAAAACAGGACTGAATCCCTTCTTGACTGTGAGTAATTGTTTTTGTCCTAATAATTTTCCGATCTCACCGGTAATGTCCTCGATTTTTATCTGTGCATTTGCATTCGTTACAAATAAAAATGACAACAGGATCGCAAAACCCAATAGTGTTTTTTTCATATTAATCTTTTTTACCTAAAATAACGGCCCCGATGATCGCACTTAAAAAAAGTACGCTGCTGATTTCAAACGGAACAACATAATTAGTGAAAAGGGTTTTACCAAGATTACTTACCAAACCTGCATCTCCTACTTTCAATTGAACTGGATGCTGCAGATCGATCTTTTTTATAGCTGATAGTATAATGAGTAATAAACTACCTCCCGTGATCACACCAATAAGGTGTAAGCGATAATTTTTTACAGGTTCCGATTCTTTGTTCAGATTCATCATCATCACCACAAATAAAAATAATACCATGATCGCACCCGCATATACAATGATATTCACCACAGCAAGAAACTGTGCATTCATCATAATATAATGACCTGAAATGGAGAAGAAAATAATGATGAGCCACAGCACGCTGTGTACCGGGTTCTTACTCAATAACATCATGATGCCAGCGCCAACGGCGATGACAGACAGAATTAAAAATAGCAGAGTTGTAACGGGCATGTTAACTGGTTGCTTGATCTTTTTTTGCACGATTCCCGAGCGCTTTTTTATAAGCTTCCGGATTTTCTATTGGATGTGGTATTAAAAGATCGTCTTTACTATAGATGAATTGTTTTCTCTGGTAATCGGCAGGCGTGAAAGTTTCTGAAAGATAAATAGCATCTTTCGGACAGGCCTCTTCGCACAAACCACAGAAAATACAGCGGAGCATATTGATCTCGTACTTTGCTGCGTATTTTTCTTCGCGGTAGAGATGCTCTTCACCAGGTTGTCTTTCTGCTGCTTCCATCGTAATGGCTTCAGCAGGACACGCCACTGCACACAATCCGCAGGC
>JANNZE010000563.1:0-1732 GCA_031410455.1 Chitinophagaceae bacterium
TTTTACATGTATAATGCTGGAAAATTCCAACAATATAAAAGCTTATTTTGTTGGATAATTCCATCACAAATATAGTAAAATATACTTAAAGATGGTAAAATACAACATGGATTTGAAAAGGAACAAGGTTTGTGGTAATAAAGTGGCCAGGTCAGATTTTGTTGCTGTATTCAGGTTTTTAACCGGAATAAACCGTTTGAAAAGTAAATTACATAAGCGACAGTTATTTGAATAATTGATCAAAATCTACCGTAGCTAAACGCCAGTGACGCCCCTGGCGCAAGTGTTCCGCAGGATCACTCATATCTTTAACTTAGATATAAAAACAGAACCAGAGGCTGCAACTCCTAGGATCACTAAACACATTTCAATAATGATGTTGTACACAAGGTATATCAGCCTTTGGTTTCTTCATTCAAAATCTCAATAGTACTTATGTATATCAACTTTGTTTGATAATACTCTATAAAATATGAGTAACGATTGTAGTGAAGATTTCTGTTATTACTCACTTCTAAACTAAAGTTTATGATCAAGTATGCATTAGGGATTGACATTTCGATGAAGTCTTTTCATGCTTGTATTTCATCGATTGACATTTCACAACGAGTGAAAGTAAAATCCACAAGTTCTTTTTCCAATAACTTGTCAGGGTTTAAGTTGCTTCTAAAATGGATACAAAAGCATTGTACTGATTCCAATGTGCCTTTGGTCGTAGTGATGGAAGCTACAGGAGTTTATTATGAGCAATGTGGTATGTACCTATTTAAAACTGGATTTGACGTTTCTATTGTATTGCCTAATAAAGCAAAAAAATATTTACAGTCAACCGGAATAAAATCAAAGAATGATAAGATAGATTCCAAAGGTCTTTCCAGAATGGCTGCAGAACAGGCATTACCATTATGGCAGCCAATGGATGATTATTATTATCAATTAAGATCTTTGACCAGGCAACACCAAAGCTTACAGGAGCTAAAGACATCGGTTGCTAATCAGTTACATGGCCAGCTACACAGTGCTTACACCAATAAAATTGTTACTAAACAACTAAAGCAACTTATATTAAATATTGATAAGCAACTTGAAGCTATTGAACTTGCAATAAATAAACAGATTCAAAGCAATGATACTGTAGCGAGAAAAGTAAATGGCATTTGCAAAATAAAAGGATTGGGAGTTTTAACAGTTGCGGTTATAATCGCTGAATGCAATGGATTTATATTATTCAAGAATATAAAACAGTTAGTAAGTTATAGTGGTTATGATGTAATAGAAAATCAATCTGGTAAACATATTGGTAAAACGAGAATATCTAAAAAAGGAAATGGTCATATCAGAAGAGCATTACATATGCCGGCATTTAACGTGGTGAGATATAAAGTCCCCCCGTTTATTAACTTATATGAAAGAACAATATCCAGGCATTCTTTAAAAATGAAAAGCTATGTAGCTATTCAAAAGAAATTATTAATAATGATTTATACTCTTTGGATGAAAGAACAAACATTTAATTATAATTACAATCAGGCAACAACCGGAAAAATGGAGTCGGAGATTTCCTCTCAGTTCAGCTTCGAAGAAGCTGGGTTAAAAAATAGTGCCGATCAGAAACCGGCACTACACAAGGTAATCAACCGTCAAAATATCGCCGTTTGATTCCTCTCAGTTATTTCAAAATTAAAAAAAATAAATCAAATATTATTAGGTTTTGAAGATAGTACCTTGTGTC